>JABJCS010000364.1 GCA_018665505.1 Alphaproteobacteria bacterium | reverse complement strand
CTCGACGGAATTACCAAAAGAACCGTCATGAAACTGGCAAAAGAGCGCGGTATTAAAGTCATCGAACGGCATATCAAGCCGGAAGAGCTCTCGCAGGCGAAGGAGGTGTTCCTTACGGGGACGGCGGTCGAAGTGACGCCGGTGTCCGAAATTGGTGATCATAAATTCACGCCGGGCGAGACCACCCGGCAGTTGATGAACGATTACGACACGTTGGTGATGCGTCAGGATAAGCGGACCGCTCTCGTTAGCACGAGCGCCGCGTAACCCTTCGGCGGAAATGCGCCCCTCTCTGCGAGGGTGGGCTTTTTCGTCATGGAGACAGATATGGCCGGCGACCGGCTGCGCATCCTGCATTTGACCGACCTGCATATGCGACAGGCCCTTGCGGGAACCGCCACTCAGACGGAGCGGCTATCCCGAGATATTCCGAAATTGTTGGAACGCCTTGGCGACCGACTGTCCGAGTGGACGCCCGACGTCATTGTTATGACCGGCGACTTGCTGGACGTACCGGATGAGGTCGTAGACGAAAGCCTGTATGAAAGCGCGCCGGACGCTTATGCCGAAGCGGTCGTGCAAGCGACGCTCGATTACCGTTGGATGCACGATTGGTTGGAGAGCACGGCGTTGGATTGGGTTGTTATTCCCGGGAACCACGATCATCGAGCGGCCTTTATCGATGTCTTCTCCACTACCTCACCCGATACGGCGCGAGGAGGCTGGCGTTTTATCGGCTTTGACGATGCCCTCGACGAGCGTCGCACGCCCGTGCGGCCAAATTATGAACAGCGGCGATTTGATGCGGCTCTTGGCGGCGAAGAAGATCGGACACCGCAAATACATCTTCAGCATTATATTCTGCGACCGCGGCTTTATCGGCGAACGGCCTATAGCTATCAAGGTGATGCGGAGATAGCGGCGCGGGTGGATCGGAACCCTAAGGTTCGTGCCGTTCTCTCTGGGCACTACCATCCGGGCGCTTATACGCGCAGCGCGAACGACGTGACTTATTCGACCGGTCCTGCCTTTTGCGAGACACCGTTTCCGTTCCGGATCATGGACCTCGATGCCGGGCGGGTTCACGGCGTTTTCGATCATAGTATCGACTAAAGTCTCTGGCCCGTTGCTAGCAAGCGACTACAATTTATACAATCCATCACAACGCAATGGAACGACCATGGTTCGTATGAGCGACCTTGCTGGGGAAGAAAAGCAGCACCTCTTGCATTTGGAATGCCCCACTTTCGAGACTTCGTCTTTCGTCGATGGTCCGCCCTTGCGCGCGCGCCGCGTCGCGGTGATTTCGACGGCGGGCCTGCAATTGCGCGACGATAGGCCGTTTGCACGGGGGGATGCTGATTACCGAGTCTTCCATCGCGACACGCCGGCAGAAGACATCGTAATGAGCCATATTTCGGTGAATTTTGACCGGACCGGTTATCAGCAAGACCTGAACGTGGTCTTCCCTATTGAACGATTGGGCGAAATGGCCACCGAAAAGATCATCGGTTCCGTGGCCGACTATCATTACTCGTTCATGGGAGCGACCGATCCAGCCGAAATGGCGCCGCTGGTTCGCAAGATCGCCGGGTTTTTGAAAGAGGATCAGGTCAATGCGGTGCTTCTGGCACCGGTCTGACCGAATTGCACGCGTGCCGTGGGCGCGCTCGCACATTATCTGGAAGAAGCGGGACTGGCGACGACGCAAATAAGCTTGGTGCGTCCACATACAGAGCGGATCCGTCCACCGCGCGCGTTGTGGGTATCGTTCGAATTGGGGCGGCCCTTCGGTGCGCCGGGTGACCCAGCGTTTCAACGCCGGGTA
Source organism: Alphaproteobacteria bacterium (assembly GCA_018665505.1). Next base: position 12,541 of record JABJCS010000364.1, on the reverse strand, counting down.
ATTGGTAAGGCACTCGGCCTATTGGAGCGGAAAGATGGCCCTGTTCTCGAGGACTTCCCGGAGGACGCGCCCGCGAGCGCCGACACCGGGGACGGTTCGGGCTGGGTGTGCCCGGTGGCGCTCGGCGCTCCCGCCGGCGCGGATGCCGCGCCGGGCAGCATGGCCGAAGCCGTCGCCGCTGAAATGCACCAATTGCGCCCATGGTACGATATCGGATTAAAAGCGCGTAATGGCCGGACGACGGTCGGTTTGTCACGGATCGAGATTACCGACCTCGCGATGTTCATCACCGAATTTCTCGAACGGCCATGGCCTGAAAACCCACGCGAAGACGTCCAGTTGGTAGATACGCTAAAATATGCGACCGAGGATTTGAAAAGCTTCTATCTCGAAGCCGCCGCCGCGCAGCCCGGCCGCCAAGCCGACAGTGCCGCACTCGACAATTGGTTTTGGGATGAGACAACAGCCTCGACCGTCCTGTTCGCGCTTCGTCCCATTCTCATGGAAAGTGGCGATGAGTATGCCGCGAAGATCGGCGATAGAACGCTAATTCCAGCTGCTCAACGGGAACGTAAGGCGGCGGCGCTGTAATTTTCAGACGCCGCCGCGGACGAATCTAGTCGACAGCTGCCCTGACGATGATCTCGACCTTAAAGTCCGGATGCGCCAGAGGCACTTGTCCGCAGGCACGCGTTGGGGGATTGCTCGGATCAATCCAAGCATCCCAAACACCGTTCATTTCGCCGAATTTCGCCATGTCGTTGATCCAGATTTCCGCGCAGAGCAATTTGGACTTGTTTGAACCAACTTCGGCAAGGAGTCCGTCAATTTTAGCTAATACTTGTTGAGTTTGTGTTGCCATGTCGGCGTCGCGGTCATCAGCCACAATACCAGCGAGATAAACCGTGTTGTTGTGAACCACTACTTGGCTCATGCGCGGGCCTGAATGTCGGCGCTCAATCGTCATTTTTTAGAATTCCTCTAGTTGTTGTGTTGCGGGTCTCATTTTCGGTAATTTTTAGACATGCTCGAATGTTAACTAAATCTATACGAATTGGTGACTTTAATCTAACCACGGATTGTTCTTGGTATCTGTCAAAGCTGATAAACCAAGGAAATGCGCCAAATTGAGATCTTAACGGGCGAACGAAAAAATGGCGTCACATGTGGAACTTCCATCGTTCAGATCGGAGCTGGACTACTTTTCTCTGAATCCCCTGCCGGTTCTCATTTTGTCGGAGGATTGCTCCGTTCAATATCAAAACCCAGCGGCGGAAAAATGGCTCCAAGGTCGGAAAGCGGCGGCTTGGGAGAATGATTTCAGGCAAATGTGCAGAACCGCCATCTCTGTATTTAATTCCGGGCAACCCCTGGAAATTCAGGTAGGAGAACCCGGCGATATTGTAAATTTCACTGCAGTCCCGGAGAGAGAATCGAGGAGCGTTTGTTTCTTGGCTGCAGCGCCTGAGGCACCAGCTCGATCAGCTATTCCATCGCTACGAGATGAGGATGGCGGATTTCGGGATCTGGTCGAGGAATCGCAGCAAGGAATTCTAATTCATCGCAATTGGCGCCCGGTATTCGGCAACCAAGCGTTGGCGCGGATATTTGGTTTCTCGGATGTCGACGAGATTCTCAAACTCAAAAGCGTCCGCGAATTATACGCAATGCATGAGCATGAACGTTTGAAGCTTTTTAACGAGGCTCGGTTTGCCGGCAATGCCGCGCCGGAGATTTACGAATTTGAGGCGGTTCGTGCGGACGGCGAACAGATTTGGGTTCAGACCAGCGTGCGTGTCGTCACGTGGAATGGCGAACGGGCAACTCAGCATTGGCTGACCGATGTCACTGAACGCAAATTGGCTGAGCAACGTTTGGCGCGGCTCGCCAGTTACGATGTTCTGACCGGCCTCGCCAATCGCACGATGTTTCAGAGCGAGCTGCGCCAGGCAATCGCGCAAGTCGGACGTTCCGGTGGAACCGGGGCGCTGTTACTACTCGATCTAGATAATTTCAAACACGTCAATGATTCTCTGGGGCACCCAGCCGGAGATGCATTGCTGAAGCGGGTTGCGCAGCGGCTTGTCAGCCGGGCACGTGAAACGGACTTCGTCGCCCGTCTTGGAGGTGACGAGTTTGCCATCGTTGCCAATAACTTGACCGATGCAAATGGCGCAACCGTGATTGCCCAAACCGTCGAGGAGGCACTTCGACAATCAATCAATCTCGAGGGGACGGAAATTTTCACGACGGCAAGCGTCGGTATTACATTATTCCCCGAAGATTCCGGCGATCCAGATATCCTCCTGAAGAATGCGGATATGGCGCTATATCAGGCGAAGAATGTCGGACGCGGAAAGTTCTCTTTTTACAATGCGGAACTCAACGCCAAGGCGCTGCGTCGAAAAGAATTGGAGTACGCGTTAAGGACGGCGATCTCCGACGATGGATTGCGGCTCAAGTATCAGCCGAAAGTTGATATTGCCGCTGGCAAGATCGTCGGCGTCGAAGCGCTGCTCCGCTGGACGCATGAAAAGCATGGAGAAATTTCCCCGGCCGAATTCATTCCTATCGCGGAAACTTCTGGATTGATCGTACCCATCGGTGATTGGGTCTTGCGCAAAGCGTGTGAGCAGCTCGTTGAATGGAAGGCGACCGGTTTGCCGCCAATTCCGATTGCGGTGAACTTATCGGCGGTACAGTTCAAGCGAACCGACCTCGTGGAGGGTATCGGTCAAATGATCAATGAGTTCAAAGTCGACCCTGCCAGTCTGGAGCTAGAAATTACCGAGAGCATGATCATGGAAAATGTAGAGGCGACAGTGATGGCGCTCCACGGATTGCATGACATCGGGGTGAGTCTTGCCATCGATGATTTCGGTACGGGGCATTCGTCGTTGGCCTACCTCAAACGGTTTCCGATGGATAAATTAAAGATCGACAGATCTTTCGTGAACGATGTCGTGGATGATGCGGACGATGCGGCAATCGCCCAGATTATTATCAATCTGGCGAAGCAATTAAATCTTGGCGTCATTGCCGAGGGAGTTGAGACCGTCCCGCAGCTTGAGTTCCTGAGAGAGAATGGTTGCGACGTCGTGCAGGGTTATCATTTTAGCCCGCCGATCGATGCGATGAGTTTTGTCGATTGGTTCAATAACCATGAGACTGGCTCGTCATCCTTGACTGGTATGGAATAACGCCGCTTCCCGGTCTGTCGTTATAAAGCTTAACCTACGCGATCCCCTCGTATAGAATATGCATGAAGCCGAACAACGCCTTTGGGGGGTATGATGAAAACGATCTTGGTGCCGTTGGAAGAAAGCGACGTTTTACCCTCGATACTCGAAGCAGCGTTAATCGTGGCGAAACGATTCGATAGCTACGTCGAAGGTTTATACGAACAACCGGGATTAACCGAAGTTGTCGTCGCCGGCGAAGGTTTGGGCGTGACGCCACCCGATTTAGTCGAGACGTTTCAACAACAAGAGAAAGAACGCGCCGTTCGCGCGCATGAGCTCTTTGAAGCGTTCATGAAGGAGAAAGGCGTGCCGTTGAACGGTGGCGGCTCACCGCAAGATCACCCAACGGCGGGCTGGGTAGAAGAAGAGGTTCCGGGCCGTGATTTGGTCGGTAATCGGGGGCGCTTGTTCGATTTGATTGTCGTTGGACGACCGGTGCGAAACTCCGCGACGCCGACCATGAGCCTACTGGAAGCAGCGCTTTTTGAAACGGGCCGGCCCATATTGATCGCGCCGCCGAAGCCGCCGTCCGGCCTTGGTAGGAACGTTGTTGTGTCTTGGAATGGGAGTTATGAGACGCCGCGCTGTATCAGCTTCGCCATGCCTTTGTTGCGAGAAGCGGAAAAGGTAACGGTCTTGCAAGTCGAAGAAGGCATGGTGCCGGGGCCGACCGCCAACGATGCCACGATCCATTTGCGGCGCAATGGAATCAACGCTGAGGCTCTGAATGTCGAAGCCGGGCGCCGTACGGCAGGTGAAGCGGTCTTGGAAGAGGCGGAAAGAATTAACGCCGATCTGCTAATAAAAGGCGCTTATACCCGCAGCCGCATCCGGCAAATGATATTCGGTGGTATCACCAGTCATATCCTTGATGCGGCGGAAATGCCGGTCTTGATGTGCCACTAAAGAGGGGGGGCGCTATTTTGCGCGCCGCACCAGTCTGTCCAAATATCCCGATAGATCTCTTCGACTGCGCCGACATATAGGCTTGGGTCGCCGACTGGGCTCGTGAGTATTTTACCCCGCAGCAAAGTGCGGAGTTCCTCTAAATAACCGAGATCGTCGGCCATGCGTAAGGCGATCTTAATGTAGTCCTCTCTGCTCGATGCGATAAAATCGTCGAGCCCTAAGGCGTGTAGCGCCGACGCACCGATCCGGCCAGCAATCGTGTTTCCGCGCAGTGCGACAACTGGAACTCCCATCCATAGCGAATCAGCCGAGCTCATTCCTCCTCCGTGTGGGAAAGGGTCGAGCATGATGTCGACAAGGGCGTGTTTGGCTAAGTGTTCCGGTTGCGGATCGCTGCCGAGGAGTTCGAACCTATCCGCGTCAATACCAGTCACCGCCATTCGTGCAGTGAACTCCTTCAACACCGTCTCGCGGTCGAGTGCCTGACTTTTTATAATTAGTCTCGCGTCCGGTACTCGTTTGAGTATTTCGGACCAAGTTGCAAGGGCGGCATCGTTCATTTTTTCAAGCCGATTGAAACTGCCGAAGGTCACAAAGTCGTTAACCAGGCACGGTGGCTCGACGACGTCGGGCGACGGGACCGGCGCCATATAGGGCAGGTGACTCGGCAGGAATCGAACAGATTCGGCATACATGTGATGTTCCGACTCCGGTGTAACAATCGCGTCCGTCAAAAAGTAATCGATTGTCGGCAGGCCGGTTCCATTCGCAAAACCCCAGGCGGTGACTTGCACCGGTGCCGGCTTGTGCGCGAACACCATTAACCGATTACCCGCCGAGTGACCCGAGAGGTCGACTAAGATATCAATTTTGTCTTCGCGTATTTGGGCTGCTAGTGCGGCATCTCCCATGTGGGCGCAATCCCGCCATTCGGTTGCAGCCGTACGGAGACGATCTGTGACGTCATCCTGCGTAATATTACAAGCATAGCAGATGACGTCGAACTTGGACCGGTCGTACGACAACAACATCGGGCCAAATCCGTTCGTTGCGGAATGGTGCCGAAAATCGGACGATACATATCCCACGCGAAGCCGCCGTTTGGCTGTCGGACTGTTCGAGTGTGGACGAAATTTATCGGCAAGGGGTTTACCGTGTTGCTCATACCAACGCCGCCGTTCCGCCTGATGATCTCGAACGTCGTAGGCGGCATTGAAATCAAGCGAATATATGAGGTTGCTGTGAGCCTTGGAGTGAGCAGGGTCAAGTGCGACGGCACGTCTGTATGCGGTCTCGGCACCCGCATGATCGCCGAGGGCTCGTAAGGCTGCGCCCAAATTGTTTTGAGCATCAGCTAAATTCGGAGCGATCTCGATCGCCCTTCGCGCAGCTGCGGCCGCATCAAGGTGTTGGCTCAATAAATTGAGCCCGGTCGACAGGTTAGCGAGTGCCTGTGCGTGATTCGGGTGAATCTCTATCGCCTTGCGCAGCGCCTGAGTACCCTCTTCCGTCCGGCCGATTTCGATAAGCAGACTGCCCAAATTTTGATAGGCGTTGGCGTAATTTGGATTTAGTTCGATGGCGTGTTTGAACTCGGTCTCCGCGCGCCCGAACTCGCCGGTTGCCTGCAACATGTTCGCAAAATTATTGTGCGCTTGGGGAGAGTCCGGCGCCAGCTCAGCTGCGATCCCCAAAATAGCTGCAGCTTCCTCTGTCCGCCCGGTCTTTTGCAGTAAGAGACCGAGATTGCCGTGCAATGCTGAATTCTTCGGTTCGATTTCAATAGCTGTCCGATGGGCGGCCAAAGCGTCTTCCTCTCGGCCCATCCGATCAAGCACATTGGCGAGATTGCTATAAGCCGGTGTGTGATCTGGCTTTACTACAAGGGCCTTTCGAAGGGATTGTTCCGCTGCTTCCAATTGGCCCGCCTGAGAGAGCAAGAGACCTAAGTTATTGTGAAAATCTACCGCATCGTCTTTTAGTTCAACGGCTTGCCGGATGAGTGCGATCCCCGCTTCCAATTGTCCTGCTTGGGAGAGCGCCACGCCTTTTAAATGGTATAATTCAGGGTCGTCCGGTCGTCGTTGCAGTGCTTCTTCGTATCCAGAAATGGCTAGATCGAACCGCCCTGCGTTGTGGTGTTCCATCGCCGTTCTGATTATCTCATCGGCATTGCCATCCTCAGCTTTGCGTTCGGAAGCTTCGGTTCTCGGTGCGCTCTCGGTATTTACGTCGGAGTGGTGCTGAAGGGGGTCACCGCCGTTGCACCAGTTCCGCCACAGACGGCGATATTGATCCTCAACTTCCTTTGCGTATAAGGTTGGATTTCCGAGTGGGCGGCTCGCGATTTCCGATCGGAGATTTGAGCGGGTATCACCCAGAACGATGGCATCGCTTGCGAGCTTTGTTGCGATGTTTATGTACTCCGTTTCCGAAGCAGCGACCCATTCATTGTGACCGCTGGCGAAAATGATTGAAGCGGCGATCCGACTTGCCGCTCCCTTTCCGCGGATGGCTACGACCGGCACACCCATCCACAATGTTTCCAATGTCGTGATGCCGCCATTATTGGGGAATGTGTCCAAAGCGATATCGACATTCCCCAATGTGGCAAGGTGCTCGTACCATCGCGTTCGGCCGATGAGATCGACCTGGTCAATATTGATGTTCACGGCACGCATTCGATTGCGCATTTGAGACACGGCATCTTTGTCGTCAAACGCGGTATTCTTTAATTGCAACCGGGAACCCGGCGTCTTTCGCAAGATATCCGACCACGCCGCAAGAGTTTGGTCGCTAATCTTCTCAATCCGATTCAGGCTCCCGAACGTCACGAAGCCGTTCGCCAGAGCGGGTGAGGTCGTAACATCCGGTGCATCCTGAGGCGGTGCGAAGCTGATGCAGCAGGAAAGCTCGACGACTTCCTCCGAGCAATGGCGCGCATCTTCTGGCGGCATTACCATATTATCGGCGAAAATGTAGTCCATCGCCTTCATACCCGTCCCTGTGCAATGGCCCCAGGCAGATATTTGAATGGGTGCGGGGTGGCGTGCAAATACGGGAAGTCGATTGCCGGCGGAATGGCCGGCCAAATCAACCAAGATGTCGATTTCGTCCGCTTGAATATGCGCCAATAAATCCGCATCCGACATTCCCCACGCGGTTCGCCAAGCGTCAGCTGACGCTTCGAACTTCTCGGTAATGGAATCGCGGTGTGCGGACGTCATATAGCAATACGCATCAAAGGAATTGCGATCTCGCTCGAGAATGGATGGACTGAACGAAATAGCTGCTGAGTGATTGCGAAAATCTCCGGAAACATAACCGATACGGAGTTTCCGCTCCGGGTCTTTGGGATTCTTGAATTGCGGCGGTAAATCGGGTGACAAGGGATCGATGAACTTCTCGGCCCATCGGCGTCGATCCATTTGTTGATCTTCGAAGCTCAAACGTGGATTGAAGTCGCGGACGAAAATCAAACCCGCATATGCAAGTTCGTAATTGGGGTTGATCGCCAAGGCACGGTGCAAGGCCGCCTCAGCATCATCGTTCCGACCCTGACGACGATAGATAGAGGCCAGGTTATTGATCGCTTCGTAATTATTTGGATCCAGCTTCAAGGCTCGATCGATCGCACTTTCCGCCTCTGACAATTTCCCCTTCTCAATGAGCAAGGCGCTGAAATTGACGTATGCTCGGGCGTAATTCTTGTCGAGACGGATGGCCTTCCGGAATTCGATTTCCGCTTCTTCCAATTCGCCGATATTTAAAAGGACATTAGCGAAGTTTCCATGAAAGCTCGCCACCCCGCGTCGGAGCGCAATGGCTTCGCGCAGTGCTGCCACGGCTTCCTCGCTTCGCCCGTGTTGAAAAAGTAACAATCCTTTGAAGTGGAGTGCGTCCGCATCTTTCGGGTTTTCGGAGAGGAGTGTGTCATAGATCGCCTCCGCCTCCGCATGCCGACCCTCCATATGGGCTTGCCGCGCCACCGCCATGCGAGGATCTTGGGAAGCTTGCCCTTGTCGCTTCGCAGCTTTTGCTGCTTGACGGCGTTGTTGGCGATTCATCGGCCCTACCACGCCATCTCCAAAATTTCGATGACTTGAGCCGGGTCGATGATTTTCCGAGGGTTGGTCCGTATCCAACGGTCGTGCATCGAGGCTTCGGCAATAGCTTGAAATTGATCTTTCCGGACGTCGACATCCTGTAGGCGGGTTGGCATGCCAAGCCCGGCGATCAGGTCTCCAACCGCTTGCGCGGCGGGCTCGCCCGCTCGCCCCAATGTCTCGCTGACGACCGCTTGCTGGTCGCCGTTTACGGACTCATTCCAAGACAGGACGCTCGGCAGCATAACGCAGGAAGTATAGCCGTGCGGCACATTGGCCGTGCCGCCCAACATGTGGCCGATGCCATGGCTCGCACCTTTGGTAACACCGGCAGCACCACCGATCATCGACATCCAAGCGCCGATCTGACAATCGAGCCGGGCATCCAGGTCCGAAGGGTCGGCCTTGCAACGCGGCAGACCGGAGGCCAGTAATCTTAGAGCATGCCGGGCCGTGCCTTCGACATAAGGCTGCAGATTAATAGAGCATAAATCCTCGACCACGTGATCGACGGCGCGCACCCCAGTCGACAGCCAGAGCCATTCCGGCGTGTGCATGGTGATTTCCGGATCGAGGATGACGACTTGGGGTGCCAGTAGAGGGTGGCGGAACATCTGCTTCATCTTCGCTCTGGAATCCGTGCAACCTGCACCGGATGCGAACTCTCCGGCGGATAAGGTGGTTGGCACGAAGATCGATCGCACGGTCGGTGCCTTCAGGTCCGGGTGCAGAATACTACCGTCGGGTTTACTGATTGAGCGGAGCCGATCGACCTCTTCGTAGTTCACCGTGTCGTTGGCGAGGCAGAGGCAAACCATCTTTGCGGCGTCCGTCGGCGTGCCACCGCCGACGGTAAGGATTAAATCCGCATCCGCGGCCCGGGCCTCGGTGGTGGCCTCCAGCACGTCGTCCCGTTGCACGTGCGGTCGCAAGCGATCGAATACGCCCGCGATGCGCCCGCCCATCGCGGCTTGAAGCCGAGAAAGGCAATCGGTCTCGCGCGCGAGCGTTCCGCTCGCTAGGACATAAATCCGCGACTTGCCGAGACGGTGGGCCTCCGCCAGCACGGCGTCGACGAAGGGTGTACCGAAGACAACCCGTTCGATATCCGGATATGTGAAGACGCCTTGTTGCGGCATGATTTCCCCCCGCTTCGATGATTTAACTGTCGTCGTCGATCTGCTTATCGTCCAACGAACGCTTCACTTCGTCCCGCCTGCGATTATCGCGTTCGACTTCTGCTTTCGTCCGTCCGTGCTTGCGCCGGTTGGCGGCAGCCTTTTCGGATTTCTCCTGGCGAGCTTTGCCTTTTCGGAATTCGCGAAGATTGACGACATCGCCCATGATTATTCCGCTACGCCCTTGTCTGGCCGCTCCCAACGCTCAGCGGCGCGGTCATCGGCGACTTTTGCCTCGACCCAGCGCGCGCCTTCATTCTGGGTGTCTTCGAGCTTCCAAAACGGGGCTTTGGTTTTCAGCCAGTCGATCAAGAAAGCGCAGGAATCGAATGCCGCTTGGCGGTGCGCGCTCGCGGTGGCGACCAGGACGATTTGGTCTCCTGGTTCCAGTCGGCCGTAGCGATGCACGATTAAGCTGGCCTCCAGTGGCCAACGGTCGTTCGCTTCTGCCTCTATTTCTCTTAGCATTTTCTCTGTCATGCCGGGATAGTGCTCCAGCGTCATGGCTTTCAGTGCGTCCTCTCCGCCCAGATCGCGCACGAGCCCGACGAAACTGGTCATTCCGCCGATCGCGGTATTCCCGGTGGTCAGCGCGGAGAGTTCCGCACCGACGTCGAAGTCTTCGCTTTGGACCTTCACTACCATGGCCTATCCCCCTGTCATCGGCGGGAAGATCGCGACTTCGTCCCCCTGGGCGACCGGGGCGTCAGGCTCGGCGAATTCTTGGTTGACGGCGACCCGGATCGAATCGAAATCAGAGAGGGCTTCGGCAAAGTTCTCGTTCCGCTCCTTCAGCCATTCGATTAAGCCCGCGACATTGGTAATATGGGACGGCATTTCAACTTCTTCTGAATCGATACCCGTCTTCTGCCGCAACCATGCAAAGTAAAGAATTCTCATGCAAAAACCTCATTAAAGGGCAGAAAGTCGACCATGTTGCCGGATTCCAGAGACGTCATGTTTTCCGGCAATTCCACCAATCCGTCGGCGCCGACCAGTGAGGACAGAACGCCGGCACCACTGGCGCCATGTTTTTGGGCGCGCGATATACCGTCGGCACCAGTGAAGAGGCGTGCGCGGACATATTCCCGGCGGTCGAGCTTCTTCCTATGGCTGAAGTCCGCCGGAACCTGATAGACGGTCGGCGCAATTTCCATTGCCCCACCCAGGCGTAATGCGAGGGGGCGACCGATCAACAGGAAAGTCACCATCGCAGCCACCGGATTCCCGGGCAGCCCGACGAATGCCGCCGTCCGATCACCGGCGCGTATCTGACCGAGCGAGACCGGTCGTCCCGGTTTGATGGCAAGCCGCCAAAAATGGAGCGTGCCGTTGTCTTGCACTGCCTTACGCACATGATCTTCTTCGCCGACAGACATGCCGCCGCTGGTGACGATGAGGTCATGGTTGGTGGCGGCTTGGCGGATGGCATTTCCGATTTTCTCGGGTCGGTCCGGTAGAATACCAAGATCCTCGACAACGCAGCCGAGCCGTTCAAGCGCGGTGATCGAGATGAATCGGTTGGAATCGTAAATTTTTCCGGGGCTCAAGTCGGTGCCTGGCTCACCGACCTCGTCGCCGGTGGAGAAGACCGCGACGGAAATTTTTTGATATACCTGCAATTCGGTGCGCCCGACCGCCGCCGCCATGCCGATTTCTTGAGGGCGCAAGCGCAAGCCTCGTCTGAGCACGATCTGACCGGCGGTGACATCTTCGCCGGCCGAGCGGCAATTAGCACCAGATTTAATACCGGGTGCGATGGTCACGATGCCGTCTTGCTCCGTGCAGTCTTCTTGCATCATGACTGTCTCGGGTCCGGTCGGCATCGGCGCGCCGGTGAAGATGCGGATGGCTTCTCCCGGTTTGGCCGCGCGCCCCAAGGGATGTCCGGCGGCGGCACGGCCGCCCATGGGCAGGCTTGTCGGCTGATCGGAGTGAAGGTCCGAAAAATGTGCGGCATAGCCGTCGACCGCCGAATTCGCGTGCGGTGGAACATTGATGGATGACGTAACGTCTTCGGCTAGGATACGGCCGCTTGCGGCACGGAGTGGAACACGTACTTCGTCAGCAACCGGAGTGACCTGGGCCGCGAGTATGTCGAGCGCCTCCGATGTGGTGATCAATCTCTCCGCGCCCGCGAAGCAATCGTCACTAAGCTGCGCCATTCCTCTACGATCCGTTCAAGTTGCAATGCGCTATGACGAAATCCGCGATGCTAGGGATGTCGCCGAGATTCAGTACCGGTCGATTAATATCGGATAGCGCGCTGTCGCATGCAATCGCGACGATACTGTCATCTTCTGGGGCCAAAAGGTTTTTGCCGACGGATGCTCGATAGACTTCAAGCTTTTCGTGGGGATAACTCTTGAAGCCTTCGATAAGTAGCAGGTCGACCGGTGCCATCTTGGCGACGAGGGTGTCGAAATCGGGTTCGTCTTTCCCGCGATTCTCATGCATCAGCGCCCAGCGATCCACTGAAGTCACCATCACTTCACTCGCACCGGCCTTGCGATGCTCGTATGAATCCTTTCCCGGTGTATCGATGTCGAAGCGATGATGCGCATGTTTGATCGTCGAGACCGAGATGCCGCGTCCGGTCAAATTTGGGATCAGCCGGGTCAAAAGGGTCGTCTTACCACTGCCACTCCACCCTGCGAGGCCGAATATCTTCATTGTTTGATCCGGTTACTCCGCGCCGCCGGTGCGGCTGAGGCCGTCGGTCGGCTTCGCGGGTTGATTCTGTTCCTCGGGTGAGTCCTCATTCATATGGCGCAGGCCGATGGCGAGATAGTCATATCCGGTAATCAGCGTTAGCACGGCGGCGGCCCACAGTCCGACTTCTCCGATCGCGATGGCGGGAATCCAATCGGGAGAGGCAGTGCCGACGATAAGGAATCCAAGCGAAAACATTTGAATCGTGGTCTTCCATTTGGCGAGACCGCTGACCGGAAGCCCGGTGCGCAGAGTCGCAAGAAACTCGCGCAGTCCGGAGACAAGAATCTCCCGCGCCAATATGACCACTGCGGCCAAGATCGCTAAACCAGTTATCCGACCGAACGCGCAGAGCATGAGAATCACCGAGGCGATCAGCAATTTATCCGCAACG
>JABJCS010000363.1 GCA_018665505.1 Alphaproteobacteria bacterium | reverse complement strand
CGACGTTTGGCGGCGGCGCGTTCGTCGCTGGATAGGGTTTTACCGACCTTATCGCGGTTCTTAAGGGCAATGCCTTGGGCGTCGCCCTGTAAATTTCGGCGCGCAATCTCGTACCATTTCCAAGCTTCGACGGAATCCTTAGTCACCCCTTCGCCGGTGAAGTAGAGCGAGGCCAAATTGTTCTGTGCCGACGCATGACCTTGGCGCGCTGCCCGGCTGTGCCAGGCGAAAGCTTGGGCAGCGCTTTTTCGCACTCCTTGTCCGAACTGATAAAAAATACCGAGATTGAATTGTGCCGAGGACAGTCCGGCTTCCGCGGCCTTGATGTACCAGGTTGCCGCTTCCACCAAATTCTTGTCGACGCCATAGCCGCCTTCGTGCAGGACCCCCATCATGAATTGAGCATCCCGGCTGTTCTGTCCCGCGAGGTCGCGGAAGATGGCGGCGGCGCGTTCATTCTCTCCGGATTGGAAGGCGCGCAGGCCTTCGCGGAAATCCTGTGCGCTCGCGGGTGCCGCGAGAAGAATGGCGAGGATGCAGAACAGATAGGTGATGCGCGCCATGGCAGTGGCCTTTCAATATTTCGCGTCTATGGAACGATCTTATCAATGAATCGCGCGAGTTCCACATCCCGTGAACTCAATCCGTCGCAATCGTGCGTCGATAACGTAATATCAACGGTGGCCCAGACATTGAACCATTCGGGATGATGATCCCGTCGTTCGGCTTCCATCGCAATGCGGCTCATGAAGCCCCACGCCTCGTTGAAGTCGGCAAAGACGAACTTTCGTCGGATGGCGTCGCGGCCGTCTAGCGCTTCCCAGTCGGAGAGCTCAGAGAGCGCGGCTGCTCGATCTTCAGGAGATAGTTTTTGAACCATGGACGCGCCCTCTCGTGAAACGATTTATCGCTCCCTATATTACGGGAAGCGGATCACAAGGCTAAAGGTCAATGAACTTACCGACCATCGCGGATATTGAGGTTCTGGCGCAGCGGGCATTCGAAGAAATTCCCGAGGATTTACGCGCTGCCGCCGGAGGCATTGTCTTTCACGTGGTAGATTTTCCCGACGATGAGACGATGGCGGCGATGGAGCTCGAGACGCCCTTCGATATTCTCGGCCTCTATCACGGGGTCGATTTACTGCATAAAAGTAACTTGGATGCCTCTCCAGAGGTCGACCGAGTATTTCTCTATCGTCGCCCGCTGCTGGACTATTTGCGCGAGACCGGAGAGCCGTTGGACCGGTTGGTACGCCATGTCGTTATCCACGAAATCGGCCATCATTTCGGTTTCTCCGACGCGGATATGGATGCGTTGGAGGCAGCGGCGTCAGCCGAATAATCCGGCAACCCGCTCCCGCAGCATCGGTAGGACTTCCTCTGCGAACCATGGGTTCTTCTTGACCCAAACATTGTTGCGCCAGCTGGGATGCGGCAACGGCAGGAAGTCGGGTGTGTACTCCCGCCAATGACGCACGGTTTCCGTCAGAGTCTTCTTGCGGCGTTTTTCTAGATAGCGTTTCTGCGCGTACTGGCCGATCAAGATCGTCAATTCGACATTCGGCAAACCGGCAAGAAGGGGCGGGTGCCACTCAGGTGCGCATTCGGGGCGCGGTGGTTTATCGCCGCCTTTCGCATCGGCACCTGGATAGCAGAAACCCATAGGCACGATAGCAATCTTCGATTCGTCGTAGAAATCGTCCGGCGTCATCTGCAACCAGTCACGCAGGCGCTCACCGCTCGGATCGTTCCAGGGAACGCCGGATTCATGCACACGCGTGCCAGGTGCTTGGCCGATCAACAGCAGTTTCGCGTCCGGCGTACCGCGCACAATCGGGCGGGGTCCGAGTGGAAGATCAGCAGCGCAAATCGTGCAATCACGCACTCTCGTTAGCAAGGCGTTGAAATCATCCATTATGCATCACTTAGCTCATATTGGGCCTCCCGCGTGTAGATGGCGCCGGAGGAGGATCGAAAACTCGAGAACAGTGTGAAGCCGTTGACTTGGAATGGTCCCGCGGCGAAGGCTCCGTGATCGGCGACGTACGCCTCGAGCCGACGCGCGGGCGTGCCACGCAACCGCGCCAATGTGACGTGCGGTGTATATTTGCGTTCTTCCGCCGGGAGGCCCATGTGCTGCAAGGCGATCTCGATCTTGTATTGTAGACGAATCTAAGGTGTCGTTTCGCTCAATCCCCGCCCAGACCGCGCGCGCGGATTTCGCTTTTCCAAAATAGCCGATACCGGATAGCGTGATGTCGAAGGGTTCGACGTTGAGATGTCCGAGCACTGCATCGATATCGTCAGCGGTGCCCTGACCCACCTCGCCAATATAGCGCAAGGTGAGGTGGTAGGATTCCTCGCGGGTCCAGCGCGCGCCCGGCAGACCGGACGCCATTAAGGAAACCCGCATTCGAATATCAGCGGGCATCGGGATGCCGACAAACAAGCGAATCAAGGGAACCTCCGTTTGTCGTTTGATGCGTTCTCAAAGGAAAAGTGTGAGGACGCCGGTATACCCGTAGAGACGATTGTTGCTGATCTCGCCATTCGCGAAAAAACCGACCAATGGGAAGTCGCCCAGCTCCTCGGAGATTAGACCCAGCTCCTCACTGTCGTCGCCGAACTGATTGGGCCCCCGCGCGCAGCAGGAGAAATACAGCCCGCCCCGGATCGGTGCATTACCGGCCCGCTTGCGCAGATCGCCTAGCATACGGCGCATGTCTTCGACGGCACTGTCATGATCGCGGCGGCAGAACATGATCGGGTCACCCGCATTGACGTACTCGCCAATCGCGATCAGGCCTTGATCCGGATCGATACCGGTCAGGTTGCGCACCAGATAGTCGCCGGTATCGGAACCGCTGACCGGTAGGGCCGCGAAAATATAACCGGCCACCTTGCTAAGGTCTCGCGCCAAAATTTCTCCAATATCTTCCTTGAAAACATCAAGGGCGGGGCGGCCGTCGATCTCAATCAGAATGTTCTCTTCCGCCGCGGTAATGCGGTGGACCTCGCCGGTGGGCGAACACCCTTGCGTCAATGCTGCTGCGACAGGCACCGCTTCGAGCGACATCATCACGCCGGAGACTTCGCCTTCCGCGACATCGTCCGCCAATTGCGGATGGGCACCATTGGACGCCGTGAGACCGCCGATCAAAAATCCGTCGGTCTCGCGCGACAGGTCCTCGATGATCTGCGGGACATGCTGATTGCGCGGGTCCGCGTGGGTTACGATCAGCGGGGGAACATCGCCGAGCCAGGCCGAGACACTTGCGACGGTCGGG
>JABJCS010000362.1 GCA_018665505.1 Alphaproteobacteria bacterium | reverse complement strand
ATCGACTGCAACACCCCCATGGTAATGAAGGTGCCACCCGGCGCGCCGACGACGATGTAAGGATCGTCACCCTTAAAGACGATGGTCGGACATAATGCGGTGAAACGACGCTTTCCGGGAAGGATCGATCCCGGCAAACCAGGCCGTGGGTCGAATGCACCCATGCAGCCGTTATACATGAATCCGAGTCCATTGGTGACGACCCCCGACGGCATGCCGAGGGAATGGGTCATGGAAACCGCGTTTCCAGCCTCGTCGACCACCGTGACATGGGTGGTATCTTTCGATTCTTCCGGCTGACCATAACGCACGACATTTGCCATCTCGCCGCGCTTGATATTCTCCGCCAGCTCTTTGGCATAAGCGCGATCCGTCAATTCCCCGACCGGGACGGTCTCGAAGGCGGGATCGCCCATCTTCTTGTCTTTGTCGATCGTCGCCCATTTCATGGCTTCGGCGACGGTCGCGATATAGTCGGCCGAATTGTGCCCCATTGAGCCGAGATCGAAATTCTCCAGAATATGGAGCATTTCCTGGATCATCACACCGCCGCCCGGTGGTTGATTGGAAGCCACTTTGTGACCTCGATACTCGCCCCAGACAGGTTCGCTGCGCACGGTCTTGTAGGACCGAAGGTCCTCCAGTGTCATCAAACCCCCATTGTTCTTCATATCATCGGCAATTTCTTCGGCGAGTTCGCCTGAATAGAAGAGATCGGCACCGCCATCGCGAATCCGTTCCAGTGTTCTTTTCATGTCTGGGTTTTTGACGTTCGATCCGATTGGGTAGGTGTTGCCATCCTCATTGAAATATATTTCCCGAGCAGCGTCCGTATGGCGCAGCTTATCCACCATGGCCATGCGGCCCATGATGTTGGAGGCACTCCAGAACTCATCGAAATGGGGGCGGACCGTGAAGCCTTCCTCGGCATGATCAATGGCGGGCTGAATGATGTCTTTCCAATCCATTGTCCCGTATTCTTCTACCGCCTCGTAGAAGGCCTTCAAGCTCCCGGGAGTCATAATCGATTCGTAGCCGACTTCGTTCGCACGGTTCTTCAGGATAAAGCCGAATCCGTCACGAGACTGAGATTCGATTTCATCCAGCCACATATCCGACGTGGCGGCGGCGGGCGCCGTCGTGTGAAAGTCGATATAACCATGATGGCCGTGTTTGGGCAGATATAGTTGCATGGAACCGAATCCAGCGATGCCACACATCATCGGATCGACAACGGTTTGCACCAAGGCGCAAGTAATCGCGGCGTCAACCGCATTGCCACCTTTCTTGAGCGCGATCGCGCCAGCCTCGACGGCTTCCGGTTGAGGGGCGCAAACCATTCCATGGGTCATCGATAAAAATCCTTTTTGGTCATTCCGCAGCCTGTGCCGTCAGAGTTGCATGGGTGTTCAGAAAACGCTCCAACACATCTGCCCATTTTGCCCAATCGACGGATGGTGCTCGATGCCCATAGGGTGATTCGAGCTCATGATAGGTGGCGTCAACCCCTGCCACCTTGCGAATATGCGCCACGGTTGGCTCGCCCAATTCCGGACCGAACAGAGTGTCGGTCGTGGAGAGAATATAAAGCAGTGGTGCTGCGATCTCCGACGCTTCGGGTTTTGCGTCATATTTCGTGGCGCAGCGTCTAAGAACGATTAGCGAATTAGCGTCGAATTCAGCCGCCCATTTTGCAGCTTGGCTGTGCAGTTGAGCTTCGACCGCTGCTTCATCGAGGCCCCGGTCTCGAAGTTCCGCATCAACGCCGTAGTTCCGGAGAACATTGGAGCGGAACTCGATCAACGCGTCCTCAACGCCGTCTCCGCCTTCATAGTAGTGTCTTCCATTCCATCCAGCGGCGGATTCAAATTGCTTCTCAAGCTCCCGAACGGTGCTCTCGTCGCCCCGGCCCGTGATGCCCGTCGCGACCGGGACCAAGGCCCGCATTCGCGTCGGATATGTCACCCCCCATTGGAAGGTCAGGTACCCGCCATAGGAATAGCCGACGACGGCAGCGAGTTCACACGCGCCGAAATGATCCAGCAAAAGCTTGTGAACCTCAATCATGTCGCGGGTCGTAATTTCCGGAAAATCGGGACCATACGGCTTTCCGGTCTCTGGGTTTATGCTCCTCGGGCCTGTCGTGCCATAGGCGGAGCCGAGCATATTGGGCGTTACGACGAAATAGCGGTTGGTATCGATCGCGCTCCCGGGTCCGATGAGATTCTCCCACCAGCCAGGATTCGAGTCGCCGCCTCCACCCGCATGCGGGCTGGAAGTATAGCCGTGCAAAAGGAGAATTGTATTTTCTTTCGCGTTTGTGGCACTACCGTATGTCTCATATGCGACCTCTAAATCCGGCAGAGTAGTGCCATTTTGGAGGGTGAAATTTTCTGTTTTAAAGACGTCGGCAGTGCTTTCGGTCATCAGACGCATCCCAATGTTGTCATCGAACGTCGCGGCGTTTAGTAACCTAATCTAGCCCGATGGCGTCGCGGAGAAACATCTATCCGCGAGGCGGCTGACAGGAGAGGAAAGATGGACAAGCTTGAGAAGTGGCAAGGGTTTATTCCCGACGATGAGATGGAAGCATACCGGAAGGGAGCGTTTGGCCGGAAAATTGGCTATGGCGCGCGTCCGGCACTTCTGAACATCGACACGACGCGAATGTTCGTCGATCCGGCATTTCCCCAGTGTGGCCGATTGATGCCCGAATTGATCGAGGCGCTGACCGACATCACCGAATGTTTTCGCACGCTCGATCTGCCGATCTATTACAGTCGGCGCGATGACCGGCGGCATCCCGTGCAGCGCGGCATCTGGAATTTGAAACTCGGCAACACGGATGAGTTCATTTATAGCGAAGACCCGCGCGCAGACGAGTGGCCGGAAGCCTACGCCCCTCGCGAGGGAAAAGACGTTATCGTATTCAAGAACAAGCCGTCCTGCTTTTTCGAGACGCCGCTCGAATCCTGGTTGCGCTACGACCGTATCGACACTTTGATCGTCGTCGGCGTCTCCACGAGCGGCTGCATCCGGGCTGGCGTCGTCGACGCTTTCTCGCATAATTTCCGAGTGATTGTTCCGGAAGAGGCCGTCGGCGATAGAAGTGCGAGTGCCCACCGAGCGAATCTCTTCGATATCGATATGAAGAGCGGTGATGTCGAGCCTTTGGCGGATGTCATCGCTGAGATCAAAACCCGATACGGGCGCGCTGACGCGGCCGAATAGTTTCACTCCGAGCAGATAGAAAAGATCATGCTGAACGCGACCGTAGATCCAGATTCTGTTCTTGAAAATTGCCTCACGGACGGAGAGTTCCCCGAACTACCAAACTTCCAGCGCGGTAAGGTGCGAGATTCATACGACTTGCCGGACGGGCGTCGAGTGATGGTCGCGACCGATCGGCAATCTGCCTTCGATATCGTCTTGGCGGCTGTCCCCAATAAGGGGCAGGTGCTGAACGAGACCGCAAAGTTCTGGTTCGAGAAAACCGGTGATATCTGCCCCAATCACGTCGTCGACTTTCCGGACCCCAATGTGGCGATTGCGAAGCGTCTCGATATGTTGCCTGTTGAAATGGTGGTGCGGGATTACCTGACTGGTTCTACGGAGACCAGCATTTGGCCGATGTATGAGCGTGGCGAACGGACGATGTACGGGCACGAATTCCCGGATGGTTTGGCCCGGAACCAGAAGTTGCCGGGCACGATCCTGACGCCGACCACGAAAGCCGCACAAGGTGATCATGATGCACCGATCACGGCGGCAGAAATCGTTGAGCGGAATCTGTTGTCGCAAAAGGTCTGGGATGAACTGGCAGAACTCAGCCTGGCGGTTTTTGCGCGAGGACGTGAGATCGCGGCCGCAAACGGTCTTATTTTGGTCGACACGAAGTATGAGTTCGGCGTCGACGGAGACGGTCGCATCACCTTGGCGGACGAAGTGCATACACCGGATTCAAGTCGATACTGGATGACGGACAGTTATGAGGCGCGGATGGCGGCCAGTGAGAATCCGGAGAGCTTGGACAAGGAGTTCCTTCGGCTGTGGATCAGCGCGCGTTGCGATCCGTACAAGGATCCTATTCCGGATATCCCGGGTGAAACCTTGCTCGAGTTCAGTGCTAAATACGTGAAACTCTTCGAACAGGTGACCGGACAGACGTTCCAGAAACCGGCGATGGATCGCTCGGTTCGCGACCGGGTTCGAGAGAATCTCGCGAAGGCGTTGCCCGATTATTTTAAATAAACCTTAGGCGGCGGCTCTCGCTCCGCGCCACGATTTCGCGAGAGCAAGCACTTCGGCGACGTCTTCTTCGGTGTTGTAAAGATGCAGCGAGAGGCGAATCCGACCTTTGCGGATCGAATGCTTCACGTTGTTCTCCAAAAGAAAGTTGGAGAGGGAAGCCATTTCCGCATCATCGGTTGAATCGTGACCGCCGCCGTCCCGGCCGACACAGATCAGGCTCGTGAGATGGGCACCGGGCTCACCGCCTGCCACGGGTAGATCGAGTTCGAGTAAGCCTGATGCAAGGCGTCTGGTCAGATCGCCGACATGAGCCTCGATCTCGGGAATTCCGATATTGTTCAGCAAATCAATGGATTCGGCCGCCGCCGCCGCGCCCACGTAGTTGTGGTTGCCAAGATCGAAGCGGCGCGCACCCGGCATCAGTTTGTAATTGTCCGATCCTAAAGCCGCTTCATGGGCACCGTCGCCAAGATCGACGCCAAAGCGCGCGAGATAGACCGGTGCCAACCGCTCGGCCCAATCTCGGCGGCAATACACCAGCCCCATGCCATAAAGACCTAGCAACCCTTTCTGGGTCGAGACCGCCAATCCGTCGATCTTCAGAGCATCAACATCAGTCTCGACAATACCGACGGATTGCACTCCGTCGACGAGAAAAAAGGCGCCGCGATCTCGGCATGCCGCGCCGAGCGGCGCCATATCGGTCCGAAATCCAGGTGAAAAGCTCACGGACGCCACGGTGACGCATCGGGTGCGCTCATCCATGGCGTCGATCATGAGTTCGACCGGAATGTGTCCGTTCTCACCGGCGACAGTGCGTACTTCGACGCCTAATCGTTCCCGCAGGTGGAGCCATGGATAGACATTGTTCGGGTGTTCCAAATCGGGGCAGAGCACCACATTATCGCCTGCCTTTAAATCTAGCGCTGCGATGATCGCATTGAGACCTTCGGATACATTTTTTGTGATCGCTATTTCGTCGTCCTCGGCATGGATCATGCGGGCCAAACCGCTGCGGACACGCTCCACGGAGCCAAACATGGCATCTTTGTCGCCACTGCCATCCATCCCGCCATCAAGGACCGCATCCACGGCTGCACGCGCGGCACGCGGGGTGAGGCCGCGTGCGGCGCAATTCAAATAAATTTGGTTGGCGGCGCCGGGGAATTGCTCGGAAATTAGGTCTAGATCGAGGGGCATAATAAATGACCTTGAAAGTTCATTGAGTTAATGATTCTAGGCCAATTGTATTCAATTCAACGTCCAGAGGGCGAGGCCTTGGCGCCAGAAAAAAGTCGGAAGCTACTTGATGTTTATAGCTAACGAGCAAAATGTCATTTAATCTTGATTTAAGTAGCTAATTATTAGCGTTGCCGTCGGCTGGCGTTAATTTGTTATCGGAAAATTATGAATTCTAACGTTACCCCATGCTGCAGCTGAAAGCCGCCGAGGTCGTGTACCCGAACGGTGTGGTCGGATTGAAGCCGACAACCCTGGCTTTCGAACGGCGTGCTTTTACGGTCCTGCTTGGGCTATCTGGTGCCGGAAAATCAACCCTTTTGCGAAGCCTAAACCATCTTGTCGCTCCGACCAGCGGGTCCGTTGTGGTTGACGGCCTCGAGACGCTGGAAAAGACAGAAAATCTCCGGAAACACCGGCGGCAGACTGCGATGATTTTCCAACAGCATCAGTTGATTGGCCGATACACTTGCTTGCTGAATGTCTTGGTCGGCCGGGTGGGCCAATATTCGATGTGGCGGACACTCTTTCCGTTCGCGCAAGTGGACCGACGTCTGGCGCTTGACTGTCTGGACAGGGTGGGATTGCTCTCACGGGCCTTGCAGCGAGTTTACAATTTGAGCGGCGGCCAACAGCAGCGCGTCGGCATCGCCCGGGCGATCGCGCAGCAGCCAAATCTCATTCTCGCGGATGAGCCTGTGGCGAGCCTCGATCCGGAAACGGCGCACCGTGTCCTTGGAATGCTGCACGAAATAACGAAACAAGATGAAATTCCTACGATTGTCAGCCTTCACCAGGTCGATCTCGCGAAGGCGTTCGCCGACCGGATTATCGGCTTGAACGATGGTGAAGTCGTTTTCGACGGTCCGCCGGGCGCATTGGGGGACGCTGCGCTCGACAAAATTTATGAACGGAAGACACCTGCAGACGCGGACGCTTATTCGGCCGAAGCGGCCGATTAGTTAAATCTAAACTCCTATTTCCCATCCGAACTTGAGGTCAACTGACGATGATACGAAAAATAACAACAATCTTTGCGACTTTGTTCGCTGTTTTCAGTCTGAACATCGCCGTCCAAGCGGCGGATAGTGATCCAGACACGTTGCGGGTCGCGCTTCTGCCGGATGAAGACGCGGCTACGATCATTAAGCAAAACCAAGGCTTGAAGGATTACCTGGAATCCAAACTGGGCAAGAAGGTCAAAATCGTCGTCACGACGGACTATTCGTCGATGATCGAAGCCATGCGGTTTGGCAGACTGGAATTGGGCTATTTCGGACCACTGTCCTACACGCTCGCGAAAACGAAAGCCAATATCGAACCTTTTGCAGCACGTATGAAGAAGGGCAGCACGACATATCACGCGGTCCTAATCGGCAATAAGGCGGCGGGCATTAATACGGTCTCGGATGTAAAAGGTAAGGAAGTCGCATATGGTGATATTGCCTCCACGTCTAGCCATCTCATCCCAAAGAAGATGCTTCTCGATAACGGTCTCGAGACGAAAAAGGACTACAAGGAGAACTTTCTCGGCGCGCACGATGCCGTCGCACTTGCCGTCCAGAACGGACACGCACAGGCCGGTGGCTTGAGTAAGCCAATCTTCGAAACGCTGGTGAAGCGCGAAGTCATCAGTCTCGATAAGGTGAATGTCCTTCAGGTTTCTAAGCCGTATCCGCAGTATCCGTGGGCGATGCGCAGCGACCTGAAGCCAGAGTTGAAGGACGCGATCCGAAATGCATTCACCAGCCTGAAAGACAAGAAGGTTCTTAAGCCCTTTAAAGCGCAAGGCTTTGGCGCCATGACGGATGCGCATTACGACGTAATCCGAGATCTGTCGAAGAAACTCAACCTAACTAAGTAGCCAGGTTGAAAATTGTATCTGACACCCGCGAAGGCGTGAGGCCATGGTAAGCGATGTAGAAAGGGTTAAAGGCGATCCGCCGCAAAACGCGGACGAAATCCTTTTGATCGAACGCCGGGGCTGGCGCCGGAGCGGGATCCAGGTGGGACTAGTCTTCCTCGCAGTTTTGTTCTGCGCTTGGCTTACTGACTTGCTCGACGTGCAACGTATGTCGGATGGCATCCCGGCGATCGGTACCTTGCTGACAGAAATGTTTCCGCCCGATTTCACCGAGGTGGAAAGCTGGGTGCGCCCCATGATCGATACGATCGCGATGAGTATTGCCGGTACGGCGCTCTCGATCGTGCTGTCGTTGCCGTTGGGGGTACTTGCCGCGCGGAATACGACGCCAAATCCGACCGTCTATCGTATTGCACGCGGTATTCTCAATATATTCCGGTCCATACCCGAATTGATTATGGGGATCGTTTTCGTGGCCGCGGTTGGCTTCGGCGCCCTTCCGGGTGTATTGGCACTTGGCCTCCACTCCATCGGGATGGTGGGCAAGTTCTTTTCGGAAGCGATTGAGCATTCGCATGAGGCGCCGGTTGAGGCGGCACGCGCCGCAGGCGCCAATCAGATACAGGTAATTACCCACGGCATATTGCCGCAAGTGATGCCGCAATTCGCCGATGTGGCGATGTATCGCTGGGAGTATAACTTTCGAGCGTCAACGGTAATGGGGATGGTAGGCGCTGGAGGCATCGGTCTTGAGCTCATGGCGAGCCTGCGCTTGATGCAATACAATGAATGCTTCGCAATTTTGCTTACCATCTTGGTGATGGTGACCATCGTGGACGCTTTAAGTGCCGTCCTACGAAAGCGCTTTAAATAAACGTTGAGGCCGTAGCCGGAAGTCGCCTGACGCAAAGGTGTGATTCTTTTGATGGTCGAGTTAACGGTACTTTGTTAGGTCTTAGTGTATGAAATCCGATACTCCAGTCGTAAAAGATCTCGTGCTCATCGGCGGTGGGCATTCGCATGTGGCCGTGTTGAAGAAATTCGGTATGAAACCTTTGGCGGGTGTGCGGGTGACATTGATTACCCGGGACGTCCAAACGCCGTATTCAGGTATGTTGCCGGGCTATATCGCGGGTCACTACGAATTTGACGAAACCCACATTGATCTACGGCCGCTCGCAATGTTCGCGGGAGCCCGTATTTATCATGACGAGGCCGTCGGCATCGACCATGTGAACAAGAAGGTGATTTGCCGGAACCGGCCACCGGTCGCGTTCGACATTCTTTCGGTAAACGTGGGCTCCACGCCCCATATGGAGACGCCGGGCGCGGCGGAACATGTGACACCGGTCAAGCCGATCAATAATTTCGTCGCCCGTTGGCAAGGCCTATTTGACCGGGTCCGTGACCACGAAGGTGAAATCCATATTGGTGGCGTTGGCGCGGGTGCAGGCGGTGTCGAGGTTTTACTGGCGATAGAACACCGGTTGCGCGGAGATTTTGCGGCAGCTGGGCGGACCTCCGATCATATCAATTTTCATTTGTTCACGGATGCGGATGATATTCTCGTATCCCACAATCCGTCGGTGCGCCGCCGGTTCAACCGGGTGCTAAGCGAACGCGGAGTTGAGGTACATACGGGTCATAAGGTTATCGGCGTCTCGGACGGTGCGATCGAGTGTGAAAACGGCGTTAATTTTAAGCTAGATGAAATTCTTTGGGTGACACCAGCTGGGGCCGCGCCGTGGCTCGAGAACGATACAAAGCTGGAACTTGACGATAGAGGTTTTATTGCGGTTAAGGAGACGCTCGAGACAGAATCTCATCCGGATATTTTTGCGGCAGGCGATATCGCTTCTGTTGCGACTCATCCGCGGCCGAAAGCCGGCGTGTTCGCCGTGCGGCAAGGACCACCCTTGGCGGAGAATTTGCGCCGCGCGCTGACAGGCCGCCCGTTGAAACCGTTCCGCCCGCAAAGCGATTTCCTCAGCCTCGTATCTACCGGGGACAAATATGCGGTGGGGTCAAAATGGGGCCTGGCGCTTGAGGGAGAATGGGTCTGGAAGCTTAAGAACTGGATCGATCTGCGTTGGATGGGCAAGTACCAGGACTTGCCGGAAATGGAAGAGGAAGCCGGAGTGGAGATCGCCGCCGGTCTGGCCGATGCGGCGGCGATGAAGGAAATCTCCGCCATCGCCATGCGCTGCGGCGGGTGCGGGGCCAAGGTCGGCACCGATGTTCTCTCCCGTGCCTTGCAGCAGCTGGAGCCGGTAAAGCGGCCCGACATTTTGATCGGATTGAACGAGCCGGATGACGCTGCCGTCGTTGAAGTACCGCCGGGTAAAGTGATGGTGCATACGGTCGATTTCTTCCGCGCCTTCGTCGACGACCCATATATTTTCGGTCAAGTGGCCGCGAATCATGCATTGGGCGATGTGTTTGCGATGGGAGCGGAGCCGCAATCGGCGCTCGCCATCGCATCGGTTCCGTTCGGGCCGGAAGCCAAGGTCGAGGAGACGCTCTTTCACATGATGTCGGGCGCGATGACTGTCCTGGCGGATGCGGGAGCGTCACTTGTCGGCGGGCATACGAGCGAAGCATCGGAGTTGGCGTTGGGATTTTCGATCAACGGCTTGGCCGATCGGGAGAAGATCCTGCGTAAGGGCGGCATGCGGCCGGGTGATAAACTAATTCTGACCAAACCTATCGGCACTGGAACGCTCTTCGCAGCGGACATGCGTGGCGACGCAAAAGGGCGGTGGATCGATGACGCGCTGGCGTCGATGGTACAATCAAATCGAATCGGCTCGGAGATACTCTTCGCCGGAGGGGCGACTGCCTGCACCGATGTGACTGGTTTCGGCCTTCTTGGCCACTTGGTTGAAATGGCCAAACCGTCGGAAGTCGATGTTGAGTTGGAATTGCAGGCCTTGCCGTTACTCGACGGGGCGCTGGACTGTGTGCGGAACGGGATTTTTTCGTCCTTGCAGCCGCAAAACGTCCGACTGCGCCGCGCCATTCGAGGCGACGCAAATGGCGGCCGCGAGTCGGAAATTCTACCGTTGATTTTCGATCCGCAAACCGCTGGCGGACTTTTGGCCACGGTGCCGGAAGCGGAAGCGGCAAACTGCGTCGATACGCTGCGAAAGGCCGGTTATCCGACGGCGGCCATCGTCGGCAGTATCTTACCGCAGAGCAATCACCTTGAGCCCATCACGCTGGTTGGTTGAGCTCGCTCAAAACGCGTTTCCATTCGTCCAGTTCGCGCTTCTCTGTAAACATTGATTTCAGTGCGCGGATCTGCGCGGCCAGCCGCTTTAAAAATTTCGGATCGTCTTCCAATCGCATCAACAATGCCCGCAGGGCATTCTCGTCTTCAACCGGGTAATACCCTTCGTAATCGGCGCCGAGCAGGCCGACATTCCCGTCGATCTTCGAGGCGATGACCGGCAGTCCCGCCATGATCGCCTCCGAGACGACATTGGCGCCGCCTTCCATGCGGGATGAGATAACCATCGCCCGGGCGCGGGCCATGCGCTGGCGGACTCTCCAGCGGGGTATCTCACCAAGCCATCGATAGCGCGCGTTCTCCCGCATTTCTTTTTCTGCGGACATAGCGAAGGAGGGGTCGATGGCTTTCCCCATATGCACGATCCGGGTTTTATAGTGCGTGTCGAGGCCCTGCACGGCCATTGCCGCGCGAAAGGGATCTTTCTCGT
>JABJCS010000361.1 GCA_018665505.1 Alphaproteobacteria bacterium | reverse complement strand
CCGGTGCCAACAGCATCACCGTAGCCCCGGCGCAAGACGGCGCCATGGATTTAATGGCGGAGCTGGCGCGGCTTAACCCGCCGCGGGAGTAGCCCCCTCACCCTAAGTTAGGGATATTCACCAGTTTTCGTTAAAGGGTCGAAGCTCGACGTTGAAGGACCACGTGGATTTCGGCTGATGGGCGACGTGGAAGCATTCGCCTGCGATATCCGCCGGTTTCGCGAATTGGTCCGCCGGATAGTCCGGCCCCCGGCGCTCGCGCACCCACCAGATATCTATGGCAGCGTCGATGGTGATATAAGCAACGTGGACACCTTGCGGCCCCAATTCGCGCGCCAGAGCTTCCGCCAGTATGCGCTGGGCCGATTTGCTGGGGGCGAAGCCGGTGAAATGCGGCTTGCCGCGCCAGGCCCCGGTATTACCGGTCACCAACAGGGCGCATTCACCCATCTCGACCATGTCCGGGCAAAGTTCCTGGGCCAATACGAGAAGCGCTGTCGTGTTGACGCGGAACGTGCTCTCGAACTCCAACGGATCGATCTTCGTATAATGCTCCCGGACCGCCTTCGCGCCATTGTGAATCGCGACCTTGGGCTGTCCCATCTCCTCCTTGATACGGTTGAGCGTTGCTCGAAGCCCCTCGATATCCGCCATGTCGCAGGGATACGATACCGCATCCGGCACATCATCGGAGATGCGTGCCAGGCGCTCTTCCTTGCGCGCTATCATGGCGACACGATAGCCGCCCTCGACAAACCGCCGCACCAAGGCTTCGCCGGTCCCGCTGCCGACCCCGGCAACGACCGCGACAGGTTTTTCCGTCATCCTGATGTTCCTTTGCGCCACCGAAAGTCGCAATGCAGAGCGCCTTGCATCCGCGTTTGTGTGCGCTCGAATTCCCATTCCGGGCGAATCAACTCCTCGGCCGCGTAATCTACGCCGCAGGTCATTAGGGTGCCGATTTCCGGCTCACCGATGGAGCGGAAATATTCGGCGAACTCGCATCCAGTGATGTTATAGCCGTATGTCTCTTCCGTATCGTCGACGACCTCGCGTTCGACCGGAAATCCGTTGTCGAATTCCTGTTCTACCCGGGGATGAGAATTTTCCTCGAACCCCTTCAATTCGCGATAATCGACATAGGCGTTCGCGATCGCGCGGCCGATAACGGCGTGAGCCCGTTCCTTCTCGATTTCTTTCTCCAACTCGCGGATGATCGGAATGACGACACGAGATTGAATTTTCACCGCATTGAGAATTGAATTCGACATGATGTTGACCCTCCTGTTAGACGTCGGTCGCTTCTGTCCCGCCGCAGACCCGCAAGATAGAGCCCGTCGTATAGCTCGACGCGTCGCTCGCGAAATAGAGCGCGGCCCCAACGATTTCCTCCGGTTGGCCGACGCGTTTCATGGCCAGCTTCTCCCAACGGGCGTTGAACTCAGGTGTGTCGGGCCAGGCCTTCGCGATATCAGTCGCGAACGGCCCCGGCACGACGCAGTTGACCCGGACCTTAGGCCCGTATTCGTGCGCCAAGGTGCGGGTCAGATGATTGAGGCCGGCTTTCGCCATACCGTAAGTGCCGGCCCGCCGTGAGGGATAGAAGGACGCCGTGCTCGAGACGTTGATAATGCTACCGCCATCGCCTTTGGCCATACGGGTCCCGATCTGTGTCGCCAAGCGGAACGGGCCCTTCAAATTGATGTCGAAGACCTTATCGTAGAGGCTTTCCTCGATCTCCGCGAGGGACGGATACAGTGGCGACAGACCCGCATTGTTCACCAAGATATCGATCCGGCCAAAATGCCCGTAAACCGCGTCGATCAACGCGTCGCATTGATCCCAATACCCGACATGCGCTGCCACGGGAAAGGCCCGCACGCCGAACGCCTCGATATCTTTCGCCGTTGCCTCACAGGAAACGAGCTTACGACTGGCAATGGCGACGTCGGCACCCGCCTCCGCGAAAGCGAGTGCCATTTCCCGGCCTAACCCCCGGCTACCGCCCGTGATGAGCGCGATCTTGCCCGAAAGATCGAAGCGATTCTTGCTCATGCGAATGCCCTAAAGAGCGTTTTCAGCGAGCACGCGTAGTGCGTCAACGCTGGCGCCACGGGTCACGATAGTATGGACCTGCCCTTTATTGGCCGCCTTCTTCCAATCTTGTAAGCGTTCGATAATGCGATCCTTCGGACCGACCAGCGCGGTCCGGTCGACCAACTCGTCGGGAACCGCGTCAGCAGCCTCTTTGCGGCGACCTGCCAGGAAATGGTCCTGAATTTCGACCGCGGCATCGACATAACCGATACGTTTGGCAAAATCGTTGTAGAAGTTCTTATCACGCGCGCCCATGCCGCCGATATAAAATGCGAGATTCTCACGTACCGGCTGCCGTGCAGCTTCCAAATCGTCGTTCATCCGCACTTGGCAGAAGGCCAGCACCATGAAATCGGCCAGCGATTTGCCATCACCAGCCTTCGCCAATCCCGCATTAATGTCTGGCTCGAAGACTTCGTAGCGGTCGGGATCCATGTAGATCGGAATGAAACCGTCCACAATTTCAGCGGCCGCCTTAACCCCGGCAGGCGAAATCGCGGCGGAGACGATTTTCATATCCGGATTACCGTGCAAGACACTCTTCAAGGGTTTGCCGAGGCCCGTCGTCCCTTCGCCGGTCATCGG
>JABJCS010000360.1 GCA_018665505.1 Alphaproteobacteria bacterium | reverse complement strand
GCTTGGATGATCGGCAATTCCATGCCGAGCAGATCGGTCAATCGACTGTCGGGCCACATGTGCACTCTCCTGGTTATTATTTCGTGCCGAAGAGACGATCTCCGGCATCACCCATTCCCGGCACAATATAAGCGTTTTCGTCGAGCTTCTCATCGAGCGCCGCCGCATAGACATGCACGCCTGGATGCGCTTCCTCAACCACGCGAATGCCCTCGGGGGCCACCACAAGCGCCATAAAACGAATGTTCTGGTTGGAGACCCCGTGCTTGCGCAAGACGTCAATGGCATGGGCCGCTGAATACCCGGTTGCCAGCATCGGATCGGTGAGGATGAACAATCGGCCCGCCGGCTCCGGTAATTTAGCGTAGTAATCCACCGGGCGTTTCGTTTCCCGATCGCGGTAAAGACCGATATGCCCTTCCCGCGCCGAAGGCAGCAGCTCGCGCAAGCCTTCGGCCATGCCCAACCCGGCCCGGAGGATCGAGACAATGG
This sequence comes from Alphaproteobacteria bacterium, assembly GCA_018665505.1. Next base: position 4,176 of record JABJCS010000360.1, on the reverse strand, counting down.
CCGGTTTCCGACCCGCCAAAACCGGCGCCTCCATCGGCGCCACGGGGGTTTCGATTTTGTCGGTCGTCATCGGCAGGGGCTGGGTCAGCTCATAGGCCATCAACAGGCTAACCTCCTTCAACAACTGCCGGAACAGGCTGGTCGGTGTCTCGGCGCGCCGCATCAGAGTGAGCTTATGCTGCACCAAAGGATGATCGACGATGAAAAGGTTGGCGAATTCGGAGTGCTTGTACATTGTCGACCGTCGCTGGTGGAAAGGCGCGGCCAGAATACCGCCGCAACCAGTCGGGGCCAAGTCGCGAGGGAGCGCCAATTTCCCTGCGAGGAAACGTTCGCGACTCTCGGGCCATAATTCCGGGTTCACCCTTTCGGGCAACCCGGAATTATGGCCTGAGCACCTCAAACAAAATCGCTCGCGGAATGACTATTCCCTACTTCGGCCCCAGCCATTCGATATCCGCATGGGCACCGATGACCGCGACGGCGTCCACTTCCACCAACATCGCCGGGTCGGCGAGGGAATCGATCCGGCATCCCATGGATACCGGACGGCTGTCCTTGAACCAGCCGGGACCTTCTCCGTAGGGACGGTTTTGCTCGGCGGAGGCAATCGTGAAACTGCGACGGCGCACGACATCGTCTAAGCTCGCACCCGCCATCTCCAGGGCTTGGGCGATACCTTCGTGACACAGATCGAACTGAGCCGCCCAGTCACCCGGCGCCTGCACCGCTCCGTCGGCGTCGACCGACGTACAGCCCGACACATGTACCACATTGCCGACGGCAACGGCGCGGGCGTAACCGCGGGCCTTCTCGCGTTCGTTCGCGGTATAGAAATCGCGGCGAGACCCAGACGCGCCGATGATCGCTTCGGCCTCGATCTCGATGGTCGTCGGCTCGCCGATCAGGGCTGGAATGCCGAGCAAAGTGCCGGTCGGCCGGATATCACCCAGGACTTCCAGCTTCGCGCGGCGCTGGTCACCGGACTTCGCCATATCGGTGACGAACGTCTTGGTATAGACCATATCGGCAAGGGGGGCGCCGGCTTCCTCTAGGGCGGCTTCAATGATCTCGAAGCAGACGCGCGCCTGGCGGTACTGGTCGCCGGGGGCCACCACATTGCCGTCGGAATCACGCGCGGTGGTGCCACTGACATAGACGGTGTCGTCCATCCGCACGGCGCGGGAGTATCCGTATTGCTCCTCCAACGGACGGCCCGACGAGATGCGGTGGGCGTTGTCCTTGGCCCCGTCGACCGCGTCGAACTCGATCTCGATCAACTGCGTCGGACGCGCCAATCGGGCAATTTCAACCAATGTCGCGGCGGGCCGAATGTCCCGGAAATGCTTGCCGAAAGCGCGCATGGCGTCGTCGGCCATATTGACGTCGGTCACGTAAATCCGGGTGCGAACCACGTCGTGCAGTGTCCCGCCCGCCTGACCCATCGTCTCACGCGCGATCTCGACGATGGCGTCGACCTGGGCGCCGATATCGTCTTCACCGATGATGTTACCTTCAGTATCAATGGCGGTGGTGCCGGATTGCAGCACCATGTCGCCGCACCGTAGGGCGCGGGAATAGTTCGCCAACGGCTCCAACGGACGCCCCGAGCTCACATTGACGCGCTTATACTCTCCCATGATCCGGCTCCTATCGTGTTGCGGGGCGCGGCCATTCGCCCGAAAAGGGGGTCTTCATGGCCCGGGCCACGAGCTCCAAATGATCCTGTCCGTAAAACATATCGCCGTCGACAAAATACGTGGGCGATCCGAACACAGAACGCTCAATCGCCTCCGCCGTATTCGCGTCGTAGGTGGCGCGCACTTCGGGCGAGCTCGCCGCCGCTAGAAGTAGAGACGCATCGATCCCGACGTCTCTCGCCAGCGCCGACAGCGTTCCCGGATCGTCGAGATCAGCATCGTCGCGCCAATGCCCTTCCAACAAGCGATGTGCCAAGGCATCGATATCGACCCCTTCCAGAAGGCCCGCGATCAGCATGCAGTTCGAGCGCGAAATGCCGTTGTCGTGATGGGTCGGCCGGTGGCCCAAAATCTCAATACCCCGGGCTTCCGACCAACGTTCGATCTCACGGCCGGAGAAATAGGCGCTGCGTTCCGGCGTCAGACTATTGGTCGGCCCTGGCCCGGTGGCGGCGACGACGCGGCGCAAATCCATCGGTCGGTGATCGATCCACCACCCGTCATCAGCGGCAATCTCCATGAACAGTTTGGAGCCGATATAGGCGTAGCCGGAATGGGCGGAATAAAAGTATTCAATAGCAGGCATTGGGTGTCTCCGATCATTGCCGGGTTATTCTATATTTCACGATTCGGTCGTTGCCGGAATCGGAAAACCAAAGCGTGTCGCCGCGCAGCTCCACGCCCTCGGGTGTCGTGAATCGTCCGGGGCCTTTCCCGGCGCGGCCCGTTCCAATGACTTGGAGCAATGTACCGTCCGCACCAATTATTTTAACGCTGTGGGTGTACTTATCGGCGACGATCAAGGTTCCGTCCGGCATCACGTCCTGATAGCGCGGGCCGCGAAAGTTATAGGGCGCGTCCCTCAGCTCTTTCCGAATTTTCAAATCCGGCGTCAGCAGCAGCATCCGATTGTTGCCCGTATCCGCGAGCCAAATGTCGCCGGACGGCGCCAGCTCCACATCATGGGGCGAGGACAGGCCTTTCATCTCTTGGACGACCTTACCGTTCTCAAAAACAACCAGATTGCCGGACCAGGCCCCACCCACATAAATGCGGCCGTTAGGGTGAACGAGTACCCCTTCGGGTCCGCGAATGCGCTCGGACAATTCACCAACAAGACGACCACTGGTGCCCGACATCTCATAAATCGTCACTCGGCCGTTATGGGTATCGGCGACGTAGAGACGGCCATCTGGATCGAAATCCACATCGTGGGTCCCGTCTTGATGATCCGAGCCGAAATGGCCCAAGAGCGCCAGACTGTCCGCATCGAGAATCGCGACACGGTCGCTGTCCACATCTGAGACAAAGAGCCGCTTGCCGTCCGGGGCGAGCTTGATGTCGTGTGGATTGGCGAGTGCGGCGGTACTCGCGCCGAGAAATTCGATCCGGAAGGCATCCGCCAAAACCGTGCCCGGCAACGATAAGAGGAACAGACATAACGCAACGATTCTGAACACGGCCGCCTCTCCAGTATTTCGATTCCAGCAAAACCGATGCTACGATACGATGGCGATCCAGCACACAAAATTTCTCGTTACAATCCGCTTACGCATTCCGGAACTGACATTATGACCCAAGCACTGCCCGCGCCGAGGAGCGACTTCATCGGCCTTGAAGATAAAATTCACTTGGCCACTGGCGGCGAGCCACCGTTGCTTACCCGCCATCGCGACGCGTTCGAGGCGTTCGCTGCCGATAAGGCGCGCGGAATGGATGGTTACGAGAACCACTGGCAAGTGGTCGATACGGTCCGGGCACAACTGGCGCCGATGATGGGGCTCACCTCGGAAGATATCGCGCTGATCGGCAATGCGTCGGAAGGCATCGTCAAGGTGCTCTCCAGCATCGAGTGGCGGGAAGGCGATAATGTCGTCGTCTCCGAGCGCGACTATGCGTCCGGACGCTACGCCCTCGCCAGTCTAGGGGACAAAGGCGTGGAAATTCGCACGGTGCCGGCACGGCAATGGCGCATCGAGACCGACGACCTGCTCGCGGCCTGCGACGCGCGGACACGGGCCCTCTATATCAGCCAGGTCAACGCCATGACCGGACAGCTCATCGACATCGCCCCGCTATCGGCGGCATTGGAAAGCGCGCCGACAATTCTGTTGCTCGATGCCAGCCACGCCTTGGGCGTTATCCCGGTGCGCGGCGACCTCGCCGATTTCACCGTCAGCTCGTGCTACAAATTCGCGCTTGGTATTCACGAAGGCGTCTTCGCTTGGAACCAGCAGCGGCATCCCGATTTTATCCCCTTCGGCGTCGGCTGGGCAGCCGCGAGCGCTGGTGGCCGCGCCGATGAATTCCGCCGCAAATCCGGCGCGCAACGGGCCGAGTTCGGCAACGCGGGCCATCTCGGCGCGTATCTTTTGCGAGAGTCGCTCGACTACTTGGCTGGGTTCGGCATGCATGCCATCTCCGATCATGCCCAAGGCCTCTGCCGCCAAATGATCGCGGGTATGGCAGCCAACGG
>JABJCS010000359.1 GCA_018665505.1 Alphaproteobacteria bacterium | reverse complement strand
TGTAATAGATCGGCCATGGTGATCTTCTCTTTTACCGAGTAGGAGGCGCCGTACACATTGCGCTCCTTGTAACCGGACAAATAGAGTGCCGCTTCCCGCAGCGTCTTGCTGGGTATCGTACCTTTGGCAATGCAAACACCGCCGACGACACCACCGGCTTCGGCGATGGCAACGCGCTTGCCTAATTTCGCCGCTTGTACCGCAGCACGCTGGCCGCCAGGACCGGATCCAATAACGAAGAGATCGTAATCGTACATCATTCACCATTTCTTGCGTTATGCGCCGCCGTCCAGGCGCGCTAAAACATAAACAGTCTATATGCTTGATTAAAAAGTTAATCTATAGGGGCGTTCAAACATTTCGAGCACTGCTGACATTCACACCTTAGTAGATTAGCTCTCAGATGACGGTTTCTCCGACTCGAAACGCACACTTAATGCTCCACCTTGTCTTGACAGGACAACACTGGGACAGCTGCTCTGGAGGGACGTTATGACCGACACACCCATTAGCACTTTGGCGCTCGCGGAAGAGCTCACAAATTTGACGTTCGATAGATTGTCTGTGGATGATATCGAGCAAATACAACGGCTTATACTGGATTATTCGGCCGTTACCCTATGCGGATCCGTACAGCCATGGGGCCGCATGCTCACAGCTTGGGGCCGGCAAAACGGCAGCGGCAAATCTATTTTGATTGGCAGCGGCAGCCGAGTTTCCGCATCCACGGCAGGTCTCGTCAATGGCACGTCAGCGCATGGTTACGAGCTGGACGACACGCACGATAAATCGATGAGCCATCCGGGTACGGTTGTCATTTCTGCTGCTTTCGCGGTCGGAAATGAGCTCGGCGCCTCCGGCAAAGACATCATGATCGCCATCGTCGCGGGCTATGAGGCGATGGCGCGGATCGGCATGGCGGCCAATCCACTTAAGATTATCGAATTCGGTCGACACCCAACCTGTCTCTTCGGTCCCTTTGGCGCGGCGGCCGCCGCCGCTCATCTCCTGGGAATGGACGGTGCCGGCATGGCGAAGGCATGGGGCATTGTTCTGTCCATGACCAGCGGCGCCAATCAATTCGCGTTCGAACCGAAAGGCACCATGGTAAAGCGCATGCATGGCGGCATCCCAGCGCAGAACGGCGTCACCGCGGCGCAACTCGCGAATCTCGGCCTTGAAGGACCGATGAAGGCGATCGAGGGCGAACTCGGGTTCTTACATTTATTCGGCATCGAGCCGAAACCCGAACTGCTATCCAAGAGCGAAAACGAGGCCTTGGAAGTTCACAACATTTCGATCAAACCGTATTCCTGCTGCCGCAAATTCCATTCACTGATCGATGCCCTGGACGATGTGACGGACGGTTTTACCGTCGATCCATCAGCCATCGAAAAGATCACGGTTCATTCTCCGCAAACGGCGATTGTCTCGCATCAAATGAAGCGTCCGGACTCGGTCATGGCAGCGCAATACAGCATGCCCTATATCGTGGGCGCGACGCTCGCCTACGGCCCAACGCGCTACGACGCATTCGGCGAGGACCACCACAACGATACGCGCATTTTGGATATCGTCGACCGTGTGGAAGCTCAGCACGCGACCGATTTAGACGCGTTGGTGCCGGCGAAAATGCCAAACCGTGTGGCCCTTCACATGCAGGACGGCTCGACCCGCAGCGCCGAAGTCCTAGACAGCCGAGGCACGCCTGTGCACCCGATGTCGACCGACGGCGTTTTGGAAAAAGCCCGCGCACTGTGCGAAACGGTGGATCCGGATATCGATTTAAACGGGATCGTCAGCGCCGTCGAACAGTTTACCGTCTGCGAGGACGTAAACGACCTTACGGATCTACTGATCGTGCCTAGCTTCGAAGACAAGATGACTTACGATAAGCCGGAGATAGGCGCACGACCGGCGGCCGAATAGAACGATTAATCGGCGGGTACGCATTCCGGAAAGTGAATTCGGAACTCGGTCCCGCCGTCATCGGTCCGCCTGACACCTATCGTCCCGTGATGGGCATCGACGACCCGTTTGACGATGGAAAGGCCGAGACCCGATCCGGACACTTTTCGGTCGGCGCGGAGAAACCGTTCGAAGATTTTATCCTGCATGTCGTCCGGAACCGGATCACCACGGTTGATAACACCAACTGATCTATCCGCGCCGATGTCGATCGTCACCGTCGTTTGCGGATATGAGAACTTAAGCGCGTTTTGCAGCAGGTTTCGCACGGCCTGTTCAAGCGGACCCTCGAGCCCGTTGACCAACACGCGCTCCTCCGTGCCGGTCACTTCGATCATTCTGTGCTGCTTTACGACTAGCGGTGCGAAATACTGAGCCACCTTGGTGCAAACCTTTTGCAAATCCAGAATATCGTCACGGGTCACCGATAGTCCTTCCAAGTCGGTTTCCGCAAGCAGCTGCGAAATCAGTTGGGACATATCGTCGACATGCTCGACGAGCGGCTGCATCCGTTCGGATTCTCCCATATTCTCCAATCTTGTCCGTAGGACCGCCAGGGGCGTGCGCAGCTCGTGCGCGACATCCGCCGCGAATTCCCGGTTGCGGCGTTCGCTTTCGCGCAATGCGTTCTCCGCGCGCACCCGCTCGCTGACATCGCGGATTACAGAGAGATACCCCAATGGTTTACCGCCGATATCCTGCATGATGGTTCGCACGGTTTCGCCCGGAAACACATCTCCGTTCTTGCGCTTGTATTCGATATTATTGGCTTCCGCGCGATCCTTCGCGTGCCTGACTTCACTAAGCCCACCTATTTTTTCGTAATCTTCGTTATGGGCATATAAAACATCGGTCCTACCGCCGATGACATCGTCCGGATCGTAGCCAAAAATGTTATTGAAACCGGGATTAGACAGGACAATTTCACGATGGGCATTTGACATAACCATAGCGTCGGGCACATCACGGAAAACCGATTCGAATAATATTGGGGCTGTCCCAGATAACTAGCCCATATTTGTTCTAACCCATTGCCTTAGCTGCGATAATTGGGCTGATGGGTCACTGTTGTTAAAACGCCACTCGCACTCCTTTAAGAATAGGCCGAAATGGGCCTTTGGAACACC
>JABJCS010000034.1 GCA_018665505.1 Alphaproteobacteria bacterium | reverse complement strand
TTGGCCAACATGCTGTTGATGAGCGGATTGAAGTTCGACGGGAACTGGCTGATCCCGATGACAAGCTCTTTCTCCGCCGCCCGCAGAGGCGGGGACAACAGCATCAGGCAGAATGCGAGCGCAAGAAAGAATAACCGCATGGAAATCAATTAGCATGGAAGCCGGTTCGACGGGACATAATAGTTACTGAAAGAGCCGCGAAACCGAAAGCCCATAAGCGAGGACCACACATGATCAGACGCGTATCGATTTTGACCCGCAAACCGGAACTGACCCATGAGGAATTTGTCGATCATTGGGAGAACGTCCACGGTCCCTTGGCGCTTAAGGTTCCCCGGATTCGCCGCTACGTTCAAAGCCATATTACCGGCCAGCATTTCCGCCCCGATATACCCGCGCAAATTGACGATGTCGATGGCATCGCCGAGCTGTGGTATGACAGTCTCGAGGACTTAGAGGCGTCGAGCGCGTCACCGGAGGCCAAGGCGCTCTATGCGGATGGCGCACTAATTATTGGTAAAATAAGAACGTTTATTATTGATGAAAAAGAAATAATTGGATGAATTTTTATTCAAAGGGAAAGTGATATATGAGTAATGATTCAAATATTACTGTATTAGGCGCGGGAATAGTTGGAATTTGCACCGCGCTGTCATTAACGGAACGTGGCTTTAAGGTCACGTTAATTGACCGAAATCCCCCGGCGGAGGGCGCCAGTTATGGAAATGCGGGTTCATTATCGCCATGGGCTTGCGTCCCGCAATCGATGCCGGGGCTTTGGAAAAGCGTGCCGCAATGGGTGCTCGACCCGGAAGGGCCGATTGCGCTGCGATTGGGTTACGCGGCGACCTTCCTGCCGTGGGCGGTGAAGTTTCTGCGTTCGGGCAAGGTCGAAGGTTTGGATGTCATCGCCGACGCCATGATGTCGTTGACCCGCCCAACGGTCGACCTGTACCGCCATCATCTGTCCGGGACCGGACGCGAGGATCTGGTGAAGGATTCGGTTTATGTCCACGTCTATCGCAAGGCCGAGGACGCGGATCTTTCGCAATTGGCCTGGCGGATGCGCCGCGACCGCCAAGTACCGGTCGAGGTCGTGAAAGGAGAGGCGTTGCGCGAGGTTGAACCAGCGCTGTCGACGGATTATGAAGCCGCCGTGTTGATCAAGGAGCAGGCACGCGCACTCGATCCCGGTCGGATCGGCAAGACCTTGGCGGAGAAGGCGCAATCGATGGGCGTTGAATTTAAGCAATGCCGTATTGACCGGTTGATCCCTAAGGGCGGTGGAGCCTGGGAAATCGAGACCGATGGCGGCACGTTGGAGGCACATCGCATCGTGCTCGCCATGGGGGCATGGTCCGGGAAATTGTTGAGCGACCTCGGTGTGAAAGTCGCGTTGGAGGCGGAGCGCGGGTACCACTTGGTTTTCAAGAACCCAGGCGTGCAATTGAACAATGCGATTATGAATGTGGAAGCGAAATTCGTGGCGAGTTCCATGAACGCGGGCGTGCGCTGTGCAGGCACGGCGGAGTTTGCGGGCGTTGATGCCGCGCCGGATTATCGCCGTGCGTTGGTGTTCGGCAAAATGGCGAAACGCATGTTCCCCGACCTCAATGTCGAGGATACCGAGGAGTGGATGGGCCCGCGCCCGTCGACACCGGATTCGGTGCCGTTCTTGGGAGAGATCTCTGGGTTCGAGAACCTTTACGCGGCTTTCGGTCATGGCCATACCGGTATGACCATGGGACCGAAGACGGGAGAAGTGATTGCATCCTTGATCGCGGGGGAGGCGCCGGGCGTCGATATGCATCCTTATCGCCTCGATCGGTTCTAAGGCGTGATCGAGAGCATAAGCGCGATCACTTTCGCCACTCATGACATGGCGCGGGCTGTGGCGTTCTATCGCGATCTGGGATTCGTTCTGAAATACGGCGGTGAAGATTCCACTTTCACCAGCTTTTATGCGGGATCGGGATTTGTGAACCTAACGCTGCAACCGGAGGAACGGCAGTGGTCGTGGTGGGGACGCTCGATTTTCCATGTAGCGGATGTGGACGCAGTGCACCGCCGGGCGCTCGATGCCGGATACACCGCAGATACTACGCCTAGGGACGCCTCCTGGGGTGAGCGGTATTTTCACATCACCGACCCAGACGGCCACGAACTCAGTTTTGCGCGCTTACTAGAGGATTGAGTGTCGATGCCTCTTGTCTCGCCACCTTTGCTCAGTTAACTCCGAGGTTGGTTTTATTCGATGGAAATTCCTATGTCGGAAGCGTCCCGTAAGCGTGTGATCTTCGAAGGATGGCGGTTCATTCCGCATTCGAGCGCGATTGTGCTGCAATCCTATTGCTTGGCGGCCGCGCGGCGCCCGGATTTGGAGATAAAAGTGCGGGAATTGCCGTTCAACGGACCTTGGTCGCGTATCGGCGGTATGTTTCCGGAGGCTCTCGACCGTATCCTACAGAACCTGCCCGTCGCAGGGGAAGACGAAGAGGCGGAGGCCGTGATACGGATCGGCTCGCCGATCGATCTCACTTCGGCACCGGGCGCGGCCCGCACTTATGTAATGGCGGCGCACGGGGCAGGATCGACAGTAAACGTACCGATTGCGGGCGGTATGTCTGTCACCGATGCATTAACTGCCAATCCGGCGACGACCTTGTTGGCACCTTCGGCTTTCGCGCAATTGGGATTAGTGACGCAAGGTGTGCCGGAGGAGCGGATCGCGGTCGTCCCGCGCGGCATCGACCCCGGTTTCTTCCGACCGCCATCCGACTCCGAACGGGATAATTTGCGTGAACGGTTCGGGTGGAGCGACGAGTTCGTCTTCCTGAATGTCAGCGCGATGACGGACAACAAGGGCATCGACCGCTTGATCCGCGCTTTCGCGGCGGTTGTGGCGCATTATCCGCAGGCGCGATTGGTCTTGAAGGGCGTCGACTCGATCTATCGCTCGAAGGACCGGTTCACCGGTATCATGCGACAATTATCGCCCGAGATGGCGGCGATGGTGGAACCGCGGATCACTTATATCGGTGGCAATTATAAGCTCGTCGACATGACCCGTTTGTATCAATGCGCCGATGTGCTCGTGGCTCCCTACCTTTCTGAGGCTTTCTGTTCCCCGGCGTTGGAAGCGGCAGCCTGCGGTTTGCCGTCGATTTGCACCCAAGGGGGGCCGACGGAAGAAACAACTTCCGATGAGTTCTCGCTGCGCATCGCCGCCCAATGGGACCCGCAGTCGCGCATACTTTCGCCCGATGAAAACCATCTGGCACAGAATATGGCGTTTATCGTCACCAATCCGGCCTGGCGGGAACGCGCCAGTATCGTTGCTGCGGATTTCGCATCGCGACGCTTTACCTGGGATCAAGCGGCGGAGCGACTGTTGCAGGTCATCGGCGTTTAGCGCTATGTCGTCCGTGCCGGAAAAGCTCGCGATATTTACGATTGGTCATTCCAATCATCCGATCGATACCTTCATCGACATGCTCAAGACGGCTGAGATCGACGCCGTCGCCGATGTGCGTTCGGTCCCGTATTCGAAGCGTCACCCGCAGTATCGCAAGGACGAATTAGCCGCGCGATTGAAGGGCGAGGGGATTGCGTATGTCTTCCTCGGTAAGGAACTGGGTGCGCGGCCGGACGACCCAAATTGTTACGTCGACGGTCGCGTCGTCTATGAACGGATTGCCGCGACGCCCGCTTTTGACGAAGGGTTGCGACGGGTGGAAGAGGGCGCGTCGCGCCTCCGCATCGCGCTCATGTGCGCCGAACGCGAGCCCCTCGATTGCCATCGTACGCTGTTGGTCTCACGTCACTTGATCCGACGTGGTGTGTCGATCCGCCATATCCTGGTTGACGGTGCGTTGGAGTCTGGGGAGGCGGCGG
>JABJCS010000358.1 GCA_018665505.1 Alphaproteobacteria bacterium | reverse complement strand
TGAAAGGCATGAGCATGGCGCACGACGATCCGAACAGCCTCCTGCTTGAGCCCGGTAAATCGGGTGAAATCATCTGGAAGTTCACCAAGGCGACAGAATTGGAATTCGCCTGCAATCTCCCGGGACATTACCAATCCGGGATGATGGGACCGCTTAAGGTCAAGTGAATCGCTAGAATTCATAGGAGTCTATCATGTTAAAATCCAGCTCGGCTCGCCTGCGCGGGTACCTAATGAGCGTCGTCCTCTCCACTGCGCTGATCGGCGCTGTGGAGGCCGGCGAATATAACATCACCGTTGATCCCGTCGAGATCGATACAGGTACGTTCACACGCACCGGTATCGGATACAACGGTGCTTCGCCGGGACCGGTACTGCGTTTCAAGGAAGGCGAGGACGTGACAATCAATGTCACCAACAACCTCTCCGAATCAACCTCGATCCATTGGCACGGATTAATCCTGCCCTTCCAGCAGGATGGCGTGCCGGGAATCAGTTACGACGGCATCGCTCCGGGCGAGACCTTTACCTATAATTTTCCCATCATCCAATCCGGAACCTATTGGTTCCACAGTCATTCCGGATTCCAAGAGCCAGATGGTGCCTACGGCGCTATCGTGATCGAGCCCAAGGGACGGGAACCGTTCCGATACAAACGCGAATACGTCATTCAATTAACCGATGCGCACCCCCATTCGGGCAACCGGATCATGCGTAACCTCAAGATGATGGCGGATTATTACAATCGCAAACAACGAACCGTCTTCGACTTCTTCCGTGACAGCGAGAAGATGGGCTTCGATGCGGCCGTGGCCGATCGCAAAGCTTGGGGCGACATGCGTATGACACCGGCGGATATCGAAGATCTGCAAGGCTTTACGCCACTCATCAACGGCAAGAGCGCCGAGCAGAATTGGACCGGACTCTTCAAACCGGGCGAACGTGTGCGGCTACGGTTCATCAATTCGTCCGCCATGTCGTATTTCGACATCCGTATTCCCGGTCTGAAAATGACGGTGGTCCAGGCCGACGGTAACAATGTACGTCCCGTGCCGGTTGACGAGTTCCGGATCGCGGTCGCGGAAACCTATGACGTCATCGTGCGACCAACGGAAGACAAAGCCTACACGATCTTCGCGGAGTCCATGGGCCGAACGGCATTTGGGCGCGGCAGCTTGGCGCCACGAGAAGGCATGACGGCGGCGGTTCCGGAAATGCGGGAGGCGCCCCTCTTGACCATGGCTGATATGGGCATGGCGCATGAAGGTATGGATCATGGCTCCATGGCGATGTCGGAAGGCAGTCACAAAATGCCCGACGGTTCGACGATGAAAGGCATGGATCATGCGCCAAAGGGTGGCATGACCCACAAGATGCCCGACGGATCGACGATGAAAGGCATGGATCATTCCGCCCATAGTGGAATGGCCAAGAAATCCGACCCATTTTATGCAGTAGGCAGCGGCCTGACGCCGACTGCGGCAAATGGTGGCAAGTTTCTGTCTTACAATGATCTGAAAGCGCAGAAACCGCTCTATAAACTGCGCAAGGCAACCCGTGAATTGGAACTCCGCCTGACCGGCAACATGGAGCGCTACACTTGGTCCATTAACGGCATCAAATTCGCGGATGCGGAGCCTATCCGTCTGCAATATGGAGAGCGGGTCCGTTTCAGATTCGTGAATGAGACGATGATGACACATCCGATGCATTTGCACGGCATGTGGTCGATCCTCGACAACGGCAGCGGCAAATGGAACCCGATCAAGCACGTGGTCAGCGTTTCGCCGGGAACGACCGTCTTCATGGAGACCGAAGTGGATGCCCCCGGCCAATGGGCTTTTCATTGCCACCTGTCCTATCACGCTGACAGTGGAATGTTCCGCAAAGTCGTCGTCGAAGGCGGACCTAAGGCGAAAGGAAGTTGATCATGAATAGAAAATCGATAGCAAAAACCTGTTTCCTTATCGCCGGCCTAATTTCCGGTCCGATGACGGCAACATCTGCTACAGCCGAACCGCTGATCTACGGCATCCAAATCGAACAAGCGGAGTATCGCGTCGGCAGCCCGACCGACGTCTTCGCCTGGGATTTCGACGCTCTGATCGGAACGGATGACTTAAAGTTCGTCTGGCGATCGGAAGCGGAGTATGCGTTTACGGAAGACAAGTTCGAAACGCTTGAGAACCAGCTTCGCCTTCAGAAGCCGATATCCGATTTCTTCGACGCTGTCGCCGGAGTAAGGGTCGACACACCCAGTGGCAAAGACCGGATCCAAGGTGTCGTGGGACTACACGGTCTGGCCAAGCAGTTCATCGAAGTCGACGCAGATTTGTTCGTCGGCGATCATCCATCGATCCGACTGGAGGCGGAGTACGAGGCGCTTATCACCAATCGGCTAATCGTAACGCCCAGTATAGAGTTCGATATGCCCCTAAATGACGATGCCGAGTTCGACCGCGGCGCTTTCGCGCCAACCCTCGAAGTCGGCGTCCGAGCGGGCTACGACCTGATCGACCGCGCGTTGTCGCCCTATATCGGCGTCCATTACGAGCGTTCGTTCGGTAAGACTGCAAATATCAGACGGAGCGAAGGCGAAGATGCGGGTTCGCTCTTCTTCGTCGCCGGGGCTCGAATGCTGTTCTAAAGTATATTTAGTAATGCCGTGATGTGAGCTTCAATTCTAAGATGCGTGTAGAAACACGAGCTCACGTCGGCAAGACTTTCCTATAACTCCTTCGACGATTGACCGGTGACTTGCGTAGAGAACTTTTAGCGGGTCCGGCACTTCGGGTTTAGGCGGCCGTTCCCACACCTCGGTTTCGTAGCCAAGTATTTCAGAGCAATAAACGCTCATGCAAACTTCGGACATCAAGTAATCGAGCTGCGCCGCCCGTTCGGCCGTATCATTCGAACCCATGGCATATCGCTTAATGCGGGCATCAACGAAACGGTCAATCTCAGCGGTCATACCTGAGTCACGACTAACAGCATCCCGCAGCATGGAAGAAAATTCACCATATGCAGGATCCTCACCAATATGCGCCCAATATTGCAACCGGTCCTCGACATCAATATCAGCTCGCTGCAGGGTCCGTCGGATCAGGCGATAGACCTGTTCTGCATCGCGTCGTGCCGTACGGTACACATTTTTTTCAGTCACAACTCGGCCGGTCACGATCCGGTCGAGGGCCAACAGATGGTCAGCAATCACGATCAGAAAATCCCGTTCACCAAGCGTCATGGCGGTCATTAAGTGCTCAACGCCCGCTTTGGTGCGATAGGACGTGTGCGGATAGAGACAGACGGGAATGTACAGTTTGTCCGAAGCCATCATTGATGATCGAATCTGGTGCTCAGGTGAGCTGCATAATGTGGCCGACCACTTTTAACGTTATTGTCCCTGTAAGCCTCGAAAACCAATGACTCGTAAGCGAAAGTAATCATCTCAAATCGACCGAATTGGCCTTCCGGATGATTCAGATTACCGCTCCAATCAAGAACTGTCCCTTTGAGCTACTCCCCGGAATTCGGACACTGACGTAAGCTACGATTTGTAGTCTGCTGGTCTTCATGGAGAAGGAGATCAGAGATGTCGAAAC
>JABJCS010000357.1 GCA_018665505.1 Alphaproteobacteria bacterium | reverse complement strand
CCGGCTTTCACCGCACCCGCTTCGATGGCTTTCTGATTGAAACGACAAGCGAGGTATCCCTCGTGCCAACTAAAGATCGGGATGCGATGAGTGACTTCGTTCGGATCGCCGGTCGGCCCTTTACCGTCGAGCTCAAAGTGAAAACCTCGATGCAAGGCCGGCAGATATTCCGGATGTTTGTCGAAGACTTCGTTGTAAATCGCCATCGAGCTGCGAATGGTGCTGGCGCCGCCGGATTTTGCGACGCGCAAACAGACTAAGCCGACAATATCGGTGATGTCGCAATGAGGGCGCAATTCCGCTGAGCTCATGCTGCCGCGATGTTCGCTCTTGGTATAGTCGAACCCATGGTCGCGGATTTCCTGGATCAACTCGCCTTTGATGTTCTGGGACTCTGCCACGCCGATATGCTGGCCGATGCCCCAATAAATTCGGCGGAGGTCGGCTTCGTCGTAGTTTTCGACCGGAAAGCCCCGCATCAGCACGAACCCACGCCCGTATTCCAACTCATGGACCATCCGCGCCAGCTCGTCGGCGAAGCCATCCAGGGGGAAGTCGTCTTTCGTGACGTCTTGCTCGGCCAAGCCCTTTTCCTTTGAGTGGTGAAGGGCCGCGTCCATTTCCGCCACATGTTCCGGCTGGATTCGCCAGATCCAAGATGTTTCGTCGCGCAGGTCCTTGCCGTGCCAGGCACAGGCCAAGTCTATGCGGACAGGGTTTTCCGGCGTGCCGCCGACTTTCCGAGCATCTTCGGTCATGATCGATTTCCTCCGCTTCTACTCAAACTATAGTTATTGCGGCAACGGCGCGCTTCAATTTCGCGCGAAATCGAAAAGGAAAGATACATGGAACGCTCGACGACGCGATTGCGCGCCCTTCTGAAGGAAAAAGACTTTGTTTATATGCCCGCTGTCTACTATCCGCTCGGCGGCCGGCTGATTGAGGATATGGGTTTCGATGCGGCCTATGTCGGTGGTTACGTCACCGGTGGCTCGCGGGCCGTGAGTGAGCCATTGCTCACCATGACAGAGCAAGTGGAGACGGCGGAGCATGTCGCGCGGTCGATCAAGGCACCGGTGATTTGTGATGCGGGCGCTGGGTTCGGCGAGCCGCTTCACGTAACCCGGACAGTAAAGGAGTTCATCAACGCTGGGATCGCAGGTGTTCATATCGAGGATCAACTGTTCCCAAAGCGCGCGCATTACCACAAGTATGTGGCGCACGCGATACCGGCGGAAGAGCTCGTCGATAAAATCCGCTGGGCCTGCAAATCCCGGGAAGAGCACGATCCGGATTTCGTCGTCATCGCGCGCACCGACACTTGTCGTTTCGACGGATTGGATGAAGCGGTACGGCGGATCAATATGTGCGCCGACGTGGGCGCGGATATGGGATTGCTGTTCCCGATGAATGACGAGGATGCGGAACGGGCGCCAAAGGAATGCAATATCCCCTTGGTCTACGTGCAGAGCCGCGGTAACCGCGAAGGACGACCGACCTATTCGATGGATCGGCTGCGGGACATGGGCTACGCCGCCTGTATCGACGCGCAGTTATTCCTGTTGGTGAGCCTGCATTTCACCCGCAAGGCGCTCGAGGAAATGCGCGAGAAGGGGGAATATTCCGGTATGTCTTGGGACGAAATGGTGGATGCCCGCCAATCGGTAGAGGATTTGATCGACCTCGACGCTTACTACGAGATTGAGGAACAGACGGTGGAAGATAAAAAATGGGGCAAGCGTTAGGCTTGCTTTTCTCTCTTCAACGGGGCGTTAGGTTATTTGGTATCGATGCGGTGAAATCGGAGTAGTGCGATGAACGACATATCTGTCCAATCCATGCGGCGGCTTTCGAAGGCGGGCGGGGTCGAGATTCCCGGGATGGATCTCTCGTGCCCGTTGAGCGAGGCGGAGAAGCAATTGATCCGCGAAGCTTTTCTTGAGCACCACATTCTGATTGTCCGAGATCAAGACCTCTCAAAAGAACAGCAGACCGCCTATACGGAGCAGTTCGGGGAATTGGAGGGGCATGTTATTCGCCAGCGTGACGGCAGCGCGATGCCAATGGTCCAGCAGATCGAAAATCTCGATGAAGAAGGCAAGCCGACTTATAAACCGCTGACCCACGGCAACTACTTCTGGCACACCGACAAATCCTATCACGCGGTCCCATCGCTGGCGACATTACTGCATGCGCAGGAACTTCCGAAGAGCGGCGGTGACACGCAATTCGCAAATATGTACCTGGCCTATGAAGCATTATCGGATGAGCAAAAGCGGGAATATGCCGACCTTCAGGTCGTGCATAGCTGGGAGGCTAATCGTCGCAATACCGGCAACAAACCAGCGAGTGAAGAAGAGCGGCGCGAACGCCCTCCGGTCACGCATCCGTTGATTCGGACCCATCCGGAGACTGGTCGCAAGACCCT
>JABJCS010000356.1 GCA_018665505.1 Alphaproteobacteria bacterium | reverse complement strand
GCTGCCGCACAGGCGCCTGTCCGTTGCGTTTGTCGAAGAAGATCAGGACGGATCGCGCCGGATCGTTTTGGACGGCGATTCGGATTGGCACGAACGTCTCGAAGGATTGACGGCACATGCGGCAACGTGAAGCGCGGATAGAAGGTTTTCTGACTGAAGTCGGATGGCAGGATGCCGCTCGCGCGCCATTGGCGGGCGACGCGTCGTTTCGGCGGTATGTTCGGCTCAGCGGTGACAACGGCGCGCGCGCCATGTTGATGGATGCTCCGCCGCCGCAAGAAGACGTCCGGCCTTTCGTGACCATAGCGAACCGTTTGTTGTCGATGGGTCTCAGTGCGCCGCAAATTTTGGCCTCGGAACTTGATGTAGGACTACTGCTTCTCGAAGATTTCGGCGACGCGACATATACCCAGATACTTCGCAACGATGGCGATGAAGCAGCACTGTATCAGCTGGCCACGGAAACGCTGATTGAACTGCATCGCCGGTTTTCCGATCCGGGGGACATTCCCCCCTACGATGACACCCGGTTACTCGATGAAGCCGCCTTGTTGGTGGATTGGTTTTTACCGGCGTTGCGGGGATGCGAGACTCCAGATGGTTTGCGGAAAGAATATTTGGGTTTGTGGCGCGATGTCCTGGCGTTGGACCACGGAGTGCCGGCGACTTTGGTGCTGCGTGATTACCATGTCGACAATCTCATGCACCTCTCCGACCGCCAGGGCGTATCCGCATGCGGCCTGCTTGATTTCCAGGACGCGGTGATCGGACCATCGAGTTACGATTTGGTATCTCTGTTGGAGGATGCTCGGCGCGATGTGCCCGCACCCTTGGCGGCAACTTGCCTGGCGCAGTATCTATCGGCTTTCCCGGAGCTCGACCCGGATGCCTTTCGCGCCTCTTACGCCATTCTCGGTGCCCAGCGCAGCGCGAAGATCGTCGGCATTTTCACGCGGCTCGACCGGCGTGACGGCAAACCGGTCTATTTAGAGCATATTTCGCGCGTCTTTCGCTGGCTGTCGGGCGATTTGGAACATCCGGCACTGGCGAAATTACAGGCATGGTTTGACCGGGAGATACCTCTCGTCGACCGAACCGCGCCACCCCAGCAAGGCTGAACGGGATGGTCGAACGCGCGATGGTGTTGGCGGCGGGGTTGGGTGTCCGGATGCGGCCGCTGACCAATAGCCGCCCGAAGGCATTAGTCGAACTGCAAGGGATTACATTGTTGGACCGGGCATTCGCGAAATGCCGGGCAGCGGGCGTCTCTTCAATTATCGTCAATTCTCACTACAAGGCGGAGATGATTCATTCCCATGTCGCCGCTATGGGCGACGTTGTCCTCTCGCCGGAAGACGATTTGCTGGAAACCGGCGGCGGAGTTTGCAAGGCCCTGCCGCATTTGGGGTCGCAGCCGTTTTACGTCATCAATTGCGACTCCGTCTGGAATGATAAATCTCCACCGGCGTTGGAGCGCTTGTCCGAGGCTTGGCGGGACAATGACATGGATGGGTTGTTGCTGTTGCAGCCGACGGAGAACGCGGTCGGCTATGATGGCGCCGGTGATTTTAACATCGATGCGACAGACCGGGTGCGACGGCGCGCCGAGGGAGAGACCGCATCTCTCGTGTTCATGGGCGTGCAGTTGCTCCATCCCCGCCTCTTCGAAAAGTGCGTGGTCGCCCGATATTCCTTGAATCGCCTATACGACCAAGCACTTGCCGCTGGTCGGCTGTACGGATTGGTTCACGACGGGGATTGGTTTCATGTCGGCACACCAGAGGATCTCGCGGTAACGGAGGGGTTGATGTGCGCCGACGGATCAAACGAATGACGCAGGTGGCTTCCGTTCGGACCATCTCTCCCGGCGTGTCGTTCGTCGATAAATTGGCGCGAGGCCTTTTGGAGGAAGCCGCTGGCGATCCGTTTCAACTCGCCGATACCCTCGTTCTATTGCCCAACCGGCGCAGTTGCCGAGCACTGCGCGAAGCCTTTCTGCGAGTCGGCGGCGGGCAACCGATGCTGCTCCCGTCGATGCGGCCCATCGGCGATACGGATGAGGACGAACTCCTGGTTGCCGAAACGCCACTTGGCGGTGGCGAGGAAATCCCACCGGCAATTCCGTCGATGCGTCGCCTGTTACTGCTCGCGCGATTGATCCGCGATCATGCGCCACAGGGAGAACGAATCTCACTTGATCATGCGACGCATTTGGCGGGCGATCTTGCGCGGCTGTTGGATCAAGTCCAGACCGAGGGATTGGATTTCGACCGGCTCGAGGACCTTGTGCCGGAGCGTTATGCAACACACTGGCAGAAGACACTCGTGTTGCTTGGCATCGTGACAACGATTTGGCCCGAGACGCTGGCCGCCGAAGGATGCATCGATCCGGCGGATCGCCGGAACCGTCTACTGGAAGCACTGACCGCTTTATGGCGAGCGGAACCACCGACAGAGCGCGTCATTGCTGCGGGTTCCACGGGCAGCATCCCAGCTGTTGCCCGTTTGCTGCATTGCGTCGCGGAACTGCCCGGTGGCACCGTCGTCCTGCCGGGCTTCGACGGTGGCCTCGATGCCGAGACGGCTGCCGCTGCAGCGGACGATCAAACCCATCCACAATACGGCATGTTGCGACTGGTGGCGCAGATGTCTCTCACACCCGGAGATGTCGCTGAATGGAACGAGACGTGTTCGTCCGAGTCCGCCGCGAACGCTCTCGGCCAGAGGCGTTTCCTCGTCAGCGAAGTTATGCGGCCCGCGGCCACGACCGAAGCGTGGCGAGAACTACCCGCACTTCCGGAAGCAGCGCTCACGGGGCTTGAGCGGATCGATTGCCCGGGCGAGGCCGAGGAAGCGAAAGTGATCGCCCTAGCCCTCCGCCAAGCTTTGGAAGATAAAACGAAAACAGCGGCTCTCGTCACCCCGGACCGGGGCTTGGCCCGGCGTGTCGCGGCAGCGCTTCGGCGTTGGGATTTGGAGGTTGACGATTCCGCCGGTGTTCCCTTGTCGCAAACGCCGCCTGGAATGTTCGCTCATCTAGTCGCCGAGATGGTGCGCGAGCGTTTCCCACCGGTCGCGACCTTGGCGGCGCTAAAACATCCCTTAGCCGCCTGTGGTCGGGCCCGCGACGCCTTTCGCGAGGAAGTCCGCCAGTTGGAGCGATGGGCACTGCGCGGCCCCCGT
Source organism: Alphaproteobacteria bacterium (assembly GCA_018665505.1). Next base: position 6,539 of record JABJCS010000356.1, on the reverse strand, counting down.
CCGGAGCCGGGCATCGACGGTTTGGTGGGTGCATTGGATGAGAGGACACCGTTGGAGTTGGCAAATGCCGTCAACAACATGCTCAGTGATCTGGAGGCGGTTCTCGCTCCCTTCGCCGCGCTGATGGCCGCGCCGGAAGCCTCTTTGGTCGATATGCTGACCACCCATTTCGCCGCCGTAGAGGCTTTGGCCGGCGATGGCGAGAACGACGGTGCCGAGCGCCTGTGGGCGGGCGAGAACGGTGAAGCGCTGGCGGAATTCATCGACGAGGCGACCGACGCTGCGCGGGTCATTGGATCCATCGCACCGGCGATCTATCCGGCGCTCCTATCCGCGTTGATGTCGGGGCGGGTCGTACGTCCGCGATATGGCCGTCACCCTCGATTGCATATCTGGGGGCCGCTTGAAGCCCGGTTGCAGAATGCAAATTTGGTCATTCTGGGCGGATTGAACGAGGGCAATTGGCCGCGCAATCCCGATCCCGACCCGTGGCTGAGTCGTCCCATGCAGGACGCATTCGGACTCCCGCTGCCGGAACGCCGCGTCGGCTTATCGGCGCATGATTTCGCAATCGCCGTCTGTGCCCCGGAAGTCTTGCTGACCCGCGCCGAAAAAGCCGGTGGTTCGCCGACCGTGCCATCGCGTTGGCTGGCACGCCTGCATGCCGTTTTGATGGCGACGACACCAAAGGGCGCATTCGAGCCCTCCGAATATTGGCTGCAGTGGGAGCGCGCATTGGACGTGCCGACCGCCCCCCGGCGAATTAATCCTCCCATGCCTCGCCCACCTCTGGCGGCACGGCCGCGCCAATTGTCGGTGACGCGGATCGAAACCTGGATGCGCGACCCATATTCGATCTATGCCCGGCATATTTTGAAACTCGGTCCATTGGACCCGTTGGAAGCGGACCCGGCAGCGGCGGATCGGGGCACCGTCATTCATAAAACCCTTGATCGGTTCGTCCGCGACGTGCCCGGCGTTCTGCCGGACAATGCGGAAGATATCCTGGTGTCGATCGGACGTGATGTCTTCCGGAGTATTGCAAACCACCCCGTCGTCCATGCCTTTTGGTGGCCCCGTTTCGAGCGGGTCGCGCAGTGGTTTATCGAGGTTGAGCGGCACCGGCGCACCGGTATTACGGAGACACAAACAGAAGTTCGCGGCGAACTCGTGATCGGCACTGGCGACAATGCTTTTAGGCTGACCGCAATCGCCGATCGCATCGACCACCTGGCAGGTGGTGGCTATGCGATCTTGGACTATAAGACCGGCACACCGCCCGCAACGACCGACCTGATGAGTGGATTTGCACCGCAGCTGCCGCTTGAAGCCGCGATTGCAATTGCGGGCGGATTTCCGCCCTTACCCGCCGATAGTGTTTCGAGCCTAGCGTTCTGGCGATTGTCGGGCGGTGCACCACCCGGTGAGATTAAGGAGGTGAAGGGCGATCTCGCGGAAATCGCGGCGGACGCTCATGCCGGATTGGTGGCGTTGATCACCGCATTCGACGATCCGGAGACACCTTATGCCGCCGTCCCCAACGCGGCCAAGGCTCCTCGTTTTAACGACTACACCCATCTGGCTCGTGTCGCGGAATGGGCCGGCTTGCCGGACGACGAAGCACTATGAACGATACGTCCCCAACAGATCCGAATGTAGCGCAACGGCAAGCGGCTGATCCAAACACCAGTGTCTGGGTCTCCGCCTCTGCCGGAAGCGGCAAGACCAAAGTTCTGACCGATCGCGTTCTGACCTTGCTGCTCAACGGTACCGCACCGCACAGGATTCTCTGCCTCACCTTCACCAAGGCGGCGGCGGCGGAGATGTCGAATCGAGTGCGCCGTGAGTTGGCCTATTGGACGGTCGACAGCGATGCCGATCTCGCCGACCGCCTGACTCGCTTGCTCGGCAGGGCGCCCGATGTCGCGATGCTGACGGCCGCGCGACAGTTATTTGCCCGCGTTCTGGATGCACCCGGTGGGTTAAAAATACAGACGATCCACAGTTTTTGCGAATCGCTTTTGGCGCGCTTCCCGTTAGAATCCGGTGTCACGCCACAGACGCAAGTCATGGATGAACGCCGCGCGGCGGAGCTAATGCGGACGGCCCGCGATGCGGTATTGGTCGCCGCGCGGGGTATCCCCATCCTCGCCGAGGCGCTTAGTGAAGTGACGTCGCATATCCAGGAAGAACAGTTCACTCTTCTGATGGGCGCGATTGCCCGGGATCGCGGCCGTTTCTCCGAATTATTGAGTAATGCCGGTGGATTGGCCGTGGCCGAACAAATGGTGTTCGCGAAGATAGGGGCGTCCAGCGACCTTACGGTCGATGACGTCATAGGCGCGGCCTGCAGGGACGCGGAACTCGACGTAGATGGTTTGCGCAAAGCAGCGACGGCACTCCTCGACGGGACGGGAAAGACCGATAAATCCAGTGGGCAGGCATTGGCCGATTGGCTGGCAGCATCACAAGCGCAACGCATCGCGACTTTCGATGCTTATTTAGATGTTTATCTGCGCAAGGCGGATCGATTGCCACGGTCCCGGTTGGCGACCAAAAGTGTCCTGAACGCGATGCCGGAGGCCGATGATATTCTGCGCGACGAGGCCGAGCGGCTGCTGCAGTGTTGCGAGACCATTCGCGATATCGTGACGGCGCGAAGCACGGCCGCCTTGCTGCGCCTCGGTGCGGCGATGCTCGACGCCTACAATGCCACCAAATCTTCGGAAATGCGGCTCGACTACGACGATTTGATATACCGCGCCCGCGATCTGTTGGCGGGTGAGGATATGACGCCGTGGGTCTTGTTCAAACTCGATGGTGGTCTCGATCATATTCTGATCGACGAATCTCAAGACACGAACCCAGAGCAATGGAAGATCGTCAGCGCTCTCGCGGAGGAATTCTTTTCTGGCGAAGGTGCCCGCGAAGACATGACACGAACGATATTCTCGGTGGGTGACAACAAACAATCGATCTTTAGCTTTCAGCGCGCAGACCCCTCCATCGGCGAGGGTGTGCGAGCGCATTTCGCTACGCGGGCGGATGCGGCGGGACAGGCCTGGCGTAGTATTCAACTCGACACGTCCTTTCGGTCGACAGAAGCGGTTCTCGCGGTAGTCGATGCCGTGTTCGAAGGGGCGGACGCGCGCAACGGAGTGGTGCCGGCGGATTCGCAATTGCGCCACAATGTACACCGCACCTGTGCGGAGGGCCGGGTCGAGCTCTGGCCCTTGGCGGAGCCAGCCGAAGCGGAAGAGGTAACGCCTTGGACACCGCCTCTGGCACGGCAACGGACGGACGATCCGGAAAGCCGCCTCGCCGGCGTTATCGCGGAGCAGATCAAAGCCTGGATCGGACGAGAGACGCTGGCCGCAACCGGACAGCCGGTTTGTGCCGGTGATATCATGATCTTGGTGCGCCGCCGCCGCCGCATCGTTGATCGTTTGGTGCGTGCCTTGAAGGAGATCGGCGTGCCCGTCGCGGGTGTCGACCGTCTCGTTCTGACAGAGCAGCTGGCGGTCATGGATTTGATGGCGCTGGCGAATTTTTTGCTGTTGCCGGACGACGATTTGACCCTGGCGACGGTCTTGAAGGGCCCGCTGATCGGCTTCGACGACGAGGATTTGTTTGCATTGTCCTACGATCGTGGCGTGCACAGCCTATGGCGACGCCTTATCGCGGCCGCGGCGGAGGATCCGCGCATGGCGGCGGCTCGGGATTGGCTGGCGGCGCTGTTGGCGCGCGCCGATTTTATCCCTCCCTATGAGCTTTTCGCCGATATTTTAACGCGGCCATCAGTAACTGATAACAGTGGCCGGCAATCGATGATCGCCCGCCTCGGCGTGGAAGCGGAAGACCCGCTCGACGAGTTTCTCAACCTTGCACTCGCTTACGAACGAACCGCCGTGCCGTCGCTGCAAGGGTTTTTGCATTGGGTGGGCGCCGAAGATACCGAGGTGAAACGCGATCTGGAGCAGAGCGACCGCGATGAGGTTCGGGTCATGACCGTCCACGGCGCGAAAGGATTGCAGGCGCCGATCGTCATTCTCGCAGATACAATCTCGGCGCCGGGCGGCGGTACCGGTGGCCGGCCCGTGATTTATTGGGCCGACGGTATCCCGCTCTGGGCACCGCGCCGAGCCATGGAAGCGGCCGTGGCGCGCACCGCGCGGGAGGCGGCGATGCAAGCGGAAACCGAGGAATATAACCGTTTGTTGTATGTCGCCATGACACGGGCGGAGGACCGTCTCTATATTTGCGGTGCACGACGCAGTAGCGAGCCAGCACCTAATTGTTGGTATAATTTGGTACTTGCAGGACTGGAACGTATCGGTGAACCGCATGAGTTTGATTTCTCGCATATCTCTCCCGACGTTTGGATCGGTGATGGATATGCGATGGTAACCCATCACTCTGGGGTTCCCGATTCGTCAAAAACACCCGATGCAGTCCTGTCTGAGCCTGTAAAGCTACTCGAATGGGCCCATCAATCCGCACCGGAAGAACCGACGCCACCGCAACCATTGGCCCCGACGCGTCCCAGTACGGAGGAGCCGTCGGTGCGCTCTCCCATTGATGTTTCTGGGACCAATCGATTTCGGCGTGGCTTGCTGGTGCACCGCTTGCTCGAATTGTTGCCGACGGCCGCACCGGATCAGCGCGGAGAAATTTGCCGTAAATTTCTGGCCCGCCCCCTTCACGAACTCGTCGATGATGACATCGAAGCCTTGACCATTGAAGTGATGAACGTGCTGGAACACCCTGAATTTGAAGTGATATTCGGGCCCGATAGCCGTGCGGAAGTCGCGTTGACCGGTAATGTTAGTTTCGGAGGGGATATCGAAACGGTGAGCGGCCAAGTCGACAGATTGGTGGTCACCGACGAGGAAGTCTTTGTGGTCGACTATAAAACGATGCGGCCCATACCACCCGCCGCCGATCAGGTTCCGCAAATATATCTGCGCCAAATGGCAATATATCGTATGCTGCTGAGTGCGGTGTGGCCCGAGCGTAAATTCCGCGCCGCACTATTATGGACGGAAGGTCCGATATTGATGCCTATTTGCGACGGCCTCCTTGACCGGCACACACCGGCTTCTTAGATTCAAAGATAAGAATAGAGCGATCCGCCATACCGCGTGAACGCCATCATTACCGAAGGGATCATAGTATGAGCACCGTGCAGGTCAGCGACGACGATTTTGAAACCAGCGTCTTGGGCGCCGACGGTCCCGTTCTTGTGGATTTTTGGGCCGAATGGTGCGGACCCTGCAAGATGATTGGTCCAGCCTTAGAAGAAATCGCCAGCGATTTGGCCGACAAATTGACAGTTGCGAAACTGAACATCGACGACAACCCATCGACACCGGCGAAGTTCGGGGTCCGGGGCATTCCAACCTTGATGCTATTCAAGGACGGCGATGTCGCAGCGACGAAGGTCGGTGCCTTGCCGAAAAGTCAGCTTGAGGACTGGGTAAAGTCGAACATCTGATAATTTGATGATTATTCCGCGGCGTACGGTTCGAAGTCACTGAACGGTACGCCGCCGGAGTGCACCGTTGCGCGGTCGAAAACACGCCCATAGTTTCGACATATCTTGGAATACCGACCAAGAAGCTGGGACGGTGCGGGCAGTTCTTGGCCCGACGAATACTGGGAAAACCCATTTCGCGATCGACCGGATGCTCGGTCATGCTAGTGGCATGATCGGATTCCCGCTGCGCTTGCTGGCGCGGGAAAATTACGACCGCATCGTCTCGTTGAAAGGCGCCAGATCCGTCGCCCTGATTACTGGCGAAGAAAAGCTTATCCCACCGAATCCGCGCTGGTTTGTCTGTACTGTCGAATCGATGCCCCTGGATCGGGCGGTGGAGTTTCTCGCGGTGGATGAAATCCAGCTCTGCGCCGATATTGATAGGGGCCATGTTTTCACCGACCGGCTGCTGCACGCTCGCGGTCTGTCGGAGACCGTCTTCATGGGATCGGATACAATGGCGCCGATTCTACGGGCGCTCATTCCAGGCATCCGAATCGACGAACGCGTGCGGATGTCCACTCTATCCTATGCAGGTTCCGCGAATCTAAGCCGATTGCCGCGTCGCAGCGCCATCGTCGGGTTTTCCGTCGATAGGGTCTATGAATTGGCAGAGCGTATCCGTCGGCAAAGAGGGGGGGCTGCAGTCGTCTTAGGTGCTCTCTCACCCCGCACTCGCAATGCCCAAGTTGCGATGTACGAAGCAGGTGAGGTCGACTATATGGTCGCCACAGACGCCATCGGCATGGGCCTGAATATGGACGTCAATCATGTGGCATTTTCAGGATTGCGGAAATTCGACGGACGGCATTCGCGGATGCTCTCCCCGGGCGAAGTCGGCCAAATCGCCGGGCGTGCCGGGCGACATATGAATGACGGCACCTTCGGAACCACGGCCGGGCACGGTCCGTTGCCCCCAGAATTGATCGAATCCGTCGAGGCGCATCGCTTCGATCCCGTGAAAAAAATCTTCTGGCGCAGCCGAGATCTGAATTTCGGCTCG
>JABJCS010000355.1 GCA_018665505.1 Alphaproteobacteria bacterium | reverse complement strand
GCTCGACGAGGCCGTGGCGCCGGTAATCGACTCGATCCTGCTAAATGGTCCGGCAGCGGTGCGACGTTCTAAGGAACTCGCGCTGGAGATGGCGGGCTTGGTCCTCGACGATGCGACGGTCGCCGAATTGGCGCGCGAGCATGCTGCAACCCGTCAATCGGCGGAGGCGCGTGAAGGCTTTCAAAGCTTCGTCGAGAAACGCCCCGCGTCTTGGCATCCGGGCGAAGGGTAGGGGCCACCACCGATGGCATTCATGCGAGGCAAGGGCATACTCGGGATTACCCTGACGATCTTTCTGCTGACGCTGATCGCGTTATCGGTCGAGGAAATTGGCGGCTATTTCTTTGTCCTGATGTTCGCGGTGGTCGTGGGGTCGGTGGTTGCCATTCACGTGCTGTTCGACAGCAGCGTCTTCTTTTCGCTCTCTCTCGCGAATTTCATTAGTGTCTATACGTGCGTTTTTATCTTCTTCACTCTGACCAATTTTCAAAACGTTCCGGGCTGGGCGGCGCATGTTGGTTACACCTTCCCATTGGTCGCTTTCGTCGCAGGAGCCGCGCTCCGACGCAGCGATATCCAGTCCATTGTCACAGCTCACCGGGTCCGCGAAGAGCGGCATTTCGGGCGGGTGTTGCGGTGGTTGGTCCCCATCTTTGTCTTTGCCATCCTTACCTTCGTTACCCGCAAATGGTTTGAGGGAAGCGAAGCCGAGACGGTTCTGTTGTTGGCATTCATGGGCGCGATCGGGGCGACATTGTTCTTCGCCAGCCACGACGTCGCGACGTTTATGCTCGATACGGGTATTCTGTTCGAGGAATTCTTCCGGCGAGTCTCCGAATTGCTCATCCCAGCCTTCGCGTTTCTGACCTTCTACTCGATGCTGGTGATTGTCTTTGCGTGTGTTTATCGCATCGCGGATCGATTTTCGAGCGAACCGCAATTCCTAATATTAGGCCGGACGACGGAGCTGAGTTTCCCCGATGCGCTATACTTTTCACTGATTACCGTTAGTACGGTTGGCTACGGAGAAATCGTTCCATCTCCAACGGTATCAAGATGTTGGTTTCCGTGCAGATCGTCGTCGGCATCCTGCTACTGCTCTTCGGTTTTACGATATGATCCATTATACCCGTGGCCGCACGCCGCGGATTGACGATGAATAGAATTGGGGTGTGCCAAAGTGATTAAAAAAATTCTGATCGCAAATCGGGGCGAAATTGCCTGCCGCGTCATGCGAACGGCCCGGCGGATGGGGATTAAGACCGTCGCCGTCTATTCCGATGCGGACATGGATGCGCTGCACGTGCAGACTGCGGATGAAGCCATTCATATCGGCGGTGCCCGCGCGCAAGAGAGCTATTTGAAGGTGGACGCCCTGATAGCTGCGATCCGTGAGACCGGTGCCGATGGAGTGCATCCGGGTTACGGCTTCCTGTCGGAGAACGCAGCCTTCGCGGAAGCTTGTGCTGAAGCCGGCGCCGTCTTTATCGGCCCGCCGCCGGCCGCCATCAGGGCCATGGGCTCGAAAAGCGAAGCCAAGGCGTTGATGGAGAAAGCGGGGGTGCCGCTGCTGCCGGGTTATCACGGCGACGACCAATCGGATGACGTGTTGATCGCGGCCGCGGCGGAAATAGGTTTCCCCGTCATGGTAAAGGCGGCCGCCGGTGGCGGTGGGCGCGGCATGCGCATGATCGAGGCTGCGGAAGATCTGGAGGAAGGACTCGCCGGTGCGCGGCGAGAGGCAAAAGCCGGGTTCGGCGACGATACCTTGCTGATCGAAAAGTATCTCGGCAAACCGCGTCACATTGAGATGCAGGTCTTTGCGGATTCTCACGGCAACGCCGTGCATGTGTTTGAGCGCGACTGTTCGATCCAACGTCGCCACCAAAAGGTCGTCGAGGAAGCGCCTGCACCCGGCATGACCGAGGAGATGCGCGCCGCGATGGCGGATGCCGCGGTGAAAGCGGTGCAGGCTATCGATTACGTCGGTGCCGGTACGGTCGAGTTTTTGGTTGAAACCGAACGCATGGGTGCCCCGAATTGTTTCTATTTCATGGAAATGAACACCCGTCTGCAGGTCGAACACCCAGTGAGTGAGATGATTGCCGGTGTCGATCTCGTGGAATGGCAAATTCGAGTGGCCGATGGCGCACCGTTACCGATGCAACAGTCGGATATCACGCTGAATGGGCACGCGGTGGAGGTGCGGCTTTACGCGGAAGACCCGGCGCGTGACTTCCGGCCGTCGCCGGGACCCTTGACCCACTTCCGCATGCCGGAGGAGGACACTCATCTTCGTATTGATACCGGTGTCAGGGAGGGGGACGAAGTCACCATGCATTACGATCCGATGATTGCCAAAATCGTCGGATGGGATAGCGACCGATTGAGCGCGATCAACCGTTTGCGGCATGCCCTGAACGAGACCCATGTTGTCGGCACAACGACCAATCTGGATTTCCTGGCCGCAACCATCAGCAGCGAAGCCTTTGCGTCGGGCGAGGTGGATACCGGTTTCATCGAGCAACATGCGAGAATTCTGCTTCCGGAACTCGGCCCGATCGACGATGAGACGCTCGGTCTGGCGGCGTTGGCGGAATTGATTTGGCAATCGGAGGCATTGGCCTCCCGCGCCAAGGCTTCCGGCGATCCGCATTCACCTTGGCAAAGTGGCGATGGCTGGCGACTCAACGATCGTGGCCATATCGATTTGCGCTTCTTGGATGGCGAGGTGGAAATCACCGTCATCGCCTATCTTTCTCGGGATGGCTATGATCTCGAATTCGCCGGGCGGCAACTGGAAGTGAGGGGTCATTTTCAATCCAACGGTCGTTTGGCGGCGGAAATCGGTGGCCACAGACTGACCGCTTCCGTAATTCGCCATGGCGAAGAGCGTCATATCCTCGGGCCTCAGGGGACGCGGCAACTCCAGTTGGTCGACCCGCTGAATGCACGGGCTTCGAGCGGGCCGGCGAGCGGGCGTTTGACGTCGCCGCTACCGGGTCGGGTTGTGTCCGTCGCGGTTGCGGTCGGCGACTCGGTGAGTGCAGGGCAGACCTTGATAGTGATCGAAGCCATGAAGATGGAGCATGCGATTGTCGCACCGGCAGCTGGTACGGTGAATGCGGTCCATTTCGCGGATGGCGATCAAGTCGATGAAGGCGCGGAATTGCTGGGATTGGCAGTCGAATAGACCTTATTGAGGGCTGAGTTCTCTTGTTTCGACGCCTTGACTCATATGCCTCTGCCGGTTCTTTTGAAGGTAATGATTCTCGAGGCCAACGGTAAGCCGAATTGACTGCGATGAACCGGAAAAAAGGCGAATTCAACGACGTCGAAGAGGGCGGGGAAAGCATCGATTTTGCGATCGACCCGGAGGCTGTCGCGCGTGCCGAATCCATCGTCGCATCCATGAGCGAGGAATATCTCGAATGGCTTCGTGGCGATCTTGATGAACTCGACAAAACCCTGAGCGAAGCGCGCGGTAGTGTTCGAGCCGTCGATCAGTTACGACGCAAGGCGCACGATATTCGCGGGCAAGGCGGGAGTTTCGGATTCCCGTTGATCAGCCAAGTCGCCGACGCTCTGCACAAGGTAATCGTGTCACAGGATGATATCTTGAGCGCGGAAGGCGAAACACTCGCGCGTGGTTTATTCGAGGCTTTCCGCCTTGTCGTCGAGCGGCAGGCAAGAGGAGACGGCGATATCGAGACCCGTGAGGCTGTTAACCTTGCGGTGACCAGCGTCAAGACGGCTTACGGCGACACAGCATGCTGAATATTATTAAATTGGCCGTTGGTATCGAGGATATCGATCATCTGGCGGAGGTTCAAAAGCGCAAGCTGGCGGATAGCCGGGCGACCAACGGTAAAAAGGCG
>JABJCS010000354.1 GCA_018665505.1 Alphaproteobacteria bacterium | reverse complement strand
GCGACACATTCCGGACCGCCATTTCAAGCGCGATCCAGCCGCCGAAGGACGCCCCGGCCAAGGTGACGCCGTCGAGGTCCAATTGTGCCAACAGATCGAGATAGAGATAGGCCAAATCGTCAATCCGACGGAAGTCTTCCGGCGGCGTGCGACCGTCAAACCCCGGATGGCGGGGTGCATGGACGGTCCAGCTTTCCGCCAATCGGTCGATAAAGGGCTGTTGTAGGTGGTGGTAGTGCTCCGCGTGGAGATACAGCAAAGGTGGGCCCGAGCCCTGCACTTCGAGGTCGAGCGTCACGCCCCCGACGGTAATCTGATCCATGGAATATTCGCCTTCATAATCAGTCGCCTGACGATTCACGGCGACCGATTATGATATGTCTCGATTCGAGACGGCAGAAAGTCTCGAGGCCCTAGTCCGAAACCAACTCCTCGATCACGTCCCGCCAGGCTTCCGCATCAAAGCCCCACGGTCCCATCTCGCTGCGATAAGCGATCTTGCCTTCGGGATCGATGACATAGAGCCGTTCGGGCATTGCGGCATAATTCCCGTCCACTTCATTGTCCATGTTGTCGAGCAACATCGGCATCTCGAACTTGAGATTGATCATACACACACCGGCGACCTCGGCCCGTTCGTCAGCGGTCGTCGGTTGGGTCACTAAAACCTCATCCCGTTCATTCGCCGGCACCTGCCAACTGTCAGTAGGGTGAATTTCTTGAATGTAGATCAGATAGAAATCCATCCGATCCCTGAATTCCCTGTAAATTTCGTTCACGCGCACGGCGTTTTCCCGAAAAGGCGGTCACGTATAGGACCCGAAGATCAGTCCAACCGGCCTGCCCCGGGTCGCCGACAATCGAAACATCTCCCCGGTACGCGAGCGGTCTGGCGACAATCGTTCCACCTCAAAGTCCGGCGCCACATCACCCACCGACGGTGCCCGCGCTTCCCGCGCCAATTTCTTGGCCCTAACTTCGTGATACTCGGACACGGACAACCCCATCCGGGCCCACCGCTCCGGCGGCAACTGCGCCGGGTCTTCAGGTAAGAATTCGCTCATCAACGTGCCCTTTCGATAATGCCGATCGACATATCAACTCTACTATTGTTCTTCCCGGGCCACGGCACGCCAGCCGATGTCGCGGCGGCAGAAGCCTTTTGGCCAATCGATGCGATCGACGGCGGCGTAGGCGCGGGTTTGCGCTTCCTTGACCGAGGCACCGCGCGCGGTGACGTTCAGGACACGGCCGCCGGTGGCCAGGAGTTTTCCGATCTCGTCGCGGCCGGTGCCCGCATGGAACACCGTTATCGCGTCGTCCGCGTCCATCGCGGTGTCGATACCCTTAATTTCCGTGCCTTTCTCATAGTCGCCGGGATAACCCTCGGACGCCATCACCACGGTCAATGCGGCTTCGTCGTACCAGCGAAGATCGAAACTATCGAGGACACCATCGGCGGAAGCGATTAGCGCTGGCAGGACGTCGGACATCAGGCGCGTCAGCAGCACCTGACATTCAGGGTCGCCAAAACGGACATTGTATTCAAGCAGTTTGGGGCCTGAATCCATCACCATCAATCCGGCATAAAGCACGCCTTTATAGGCGCACCCTTCTGCCTGCATCGCGGCGACGGTCGGCTCGATGATCGTCTTCAGTGCCGCCTCCGCCAGCGCATCGTCCATGATCGGAGCTGGGCTGTAAGCCCCCATGCCGCCGGTATTCGGGCCCTTATCGCCATCGAAAACCGCCTTGTGATCTTGCGCTGAGTCGAGCATCAGCACATGAGAGCCGTCGCAAATCGCAAAGACGCTGACTTCCTCGCCCGCCATGAACTCCTCGATAACGACCTCGGCGCCCGCCGCGCCGAAGCGACCGCCGAGCAGCGCATCGTCAACCGCCGCCAGCGCTTCGTCGACGTTCTGTGCGACCGTGACACCTTTTCCCGCCGCGAGACCGTCCGCCTTAACCACGATGGGCGCCCCCTGTTCGCGAATATAGGCTTTCGCCGCCTCCGCATCCGAAAAGCGACCATAGGCAGCAGTCGGAATATCATATTTGGCGCACAGGTCCTTCATGAAACCTTTCGAGCCTTCCAGTTGAGCCGCAGCAGCGCTGGGGCCGAACGCCTTTATGCCGATCTCGTCGAGACGATCGACCAAACCGGCGCAGAGCGGTCCTTCCGGGCCGACGACGACGAAATCGATGCCTTCATTGCGCGCGAAGTCGACCAAAGCCGGGACATCCTCCGCGCCGATGGCCACACATTCTGCCTCGGCGGCGATGCCCGCATTACCCGGCGCGCAAAAGAGTTTGTCGCATAGCGGCGAGGCCGCAATCGACCAGCACAGCGCATGTTCTCGTCCGCCTGATCCGACCACTAAAATTTTCATCTTTTCCTCACTCGACTATCCGCAATACTTTTGCATCCGCGACCAAGCCTATTTATCATGGGCCCATAGCCAAGATGCCTGAAAACCCGACGACAGCAACCCAGAATTTACCCGAATACTCCGTCTCGGAGTTATCCGGCGCGCTCAAGCGCACGGTCGAGGATTCATTCTCCTATGTGCGGGTCCGGGGCGAGGTTTCCGGCTTTAAGCGTGCAGCCTCCGGCCATCTCTATATGACACTGAAGGACGACTCGGCGGTGATCGACGGCGTCTGCTGGCGCGGTGTCGCGGGACGCCTCTCGATTCAGCCGGAAGACGGGTTAGAGATCATCGCGACGGGGAAGCTCACGACCTATCCGGCGCGCTCTAAATATCAGCTGGTCATCGAATCGATGGAGCTGGCTGGAGAAGGCGCACTCCTTAAATTGCTCGAAGAGCGGCGCAAGAAGCTTGCCGCCGAAGGCCTCTTCGATGAAGACCGCAAACGAGAGCTGCCTTTCCTGCCCGACGTGATTGGCGTCGTCACCTCGCCGACCGGTGCCGTCATCCGCGACATCCTGCACCGCCTGGCCGACCGGTTTCCCCGCCACGTGTTGCTGTGGCCGGTCCTGGTGCAGGGCGACAAAGCCGCCGACCAGGTCAGTGCCGCCATTCGCGGGTTCAACAGCTTGCCGGAAGGCGGCGATATTCCGCGCCCGGATTTGCTGATCGTCGCGCGCGGCGGCGGCAGCCTGGAGGATCTCTGGTCCTTCAACGAAGAAAGTGTGGTGCGGGCGGCGGCTGAGTCCCAGATTCCTCTAATCTCCGCCGTCGGACACGAGACCGATTGGACGTTGATCGATCATGCCTCGGACAGGCGCGCGCCGACGCCAACGGCAGCGGCCGAAATGGCGGTGCCGGTCCGCTCCGACCTTTTGGCGCAAGTCTTGGATGATTCGCGCCGCATGGTGAGCGGATTCGGGCGCTATATCGGCGAGAGGCGGATGCGCCTCGAAGGGCTGGGGCGTGGGCTGCCGGACCCTATCTCAACCCTGCGCGGCCACGAACAGCGGCTCGACGATTTAACTGACCGCCTGACATTGAGCTTGCGCAACGAAGATCAATTGCGGCGGCAGAAAGTCGGCAACCTCGCGGCACGCCTGCGCAGCCCACAACAATTAGTGAACGACGCAAAGGACCGCTTGGCCCGAGAAGCGAAAACCCTGCAAGTTGCTTGGTCCCATTTTAGCCGTCAGGCACGAGATCGCAGCATCCGTGCGGGAGAACGCCTCTCACCGCTTTCCCTGGAACGGCAAATTCGCGACAGCGGCGCGGTACTGGCGGAACTCGACCGTCGCGCCAGCGCGGCCGTCTCGCAACACATCAAGGAAGCGGAGAACCGCTGGGGCCGTTTCGCGGATCTGCTCGAGAGCTATTCGTTCGAGCGCGTCCTTGAGCGCGGCTATACGGTCGTCCTCGACGAGAACGCACGCCCCGTCACCGCTGCCTCGACGCTCAACCCGAAAGACGCCGTGGAAATTAAGTTCGCCGATGGCAGCAAGAATGCGATTATCACGTCCGAAACGGCCGCACCCGCGAAACCGAAGAAGACCAAGCCGGGCCCGCCGGACAAACGACAAGGCAGCCTGCTTTGAAGACGTGGTTTATCCTCGCGTTGGCGATCCTGTTTGTTGGCGAAGTCCGCGCGGATGACTTACGCCTGGAAGGTAAATTCGTGCAGGGCGGGCTCATACAAGGGACGGTGCCGGCAGGCGCCAAAGTCACCTTCGAAGGGCGACCTGTACGGGTCTCTGCGAAGGGCCGATTTCTGATCGGCTTCTCCCGCGATGCGGGGCCCACATCATCCCTCGTGGTGCGCCTGCTGGACGGGCAGCAAATCAACAAGCCGCTGAAGATTGGAAAACGGAAGTATCAGATCCAACGTATCGACGGCCTGCCGCGGAAAATGGTGACCCCGCCAAAATCCGTCTACGACCGTATTCGCGCGGAAAATGCCACCATCGCGAAGGCCCGCGCGAAAGATACGGCCGACGACCATTTCGAAAGCGGCTGGATATGGCCCGCACAGGGGCGCATTTCCGGCGTCTACGGCAGCCAGCGGATTTTAAACGGCAAGCCGCGCCGCCCACATTTCGGCTTAGATGTCGCTGCACCCGTCGGAACGCCTGTGGTCTCTCCAGCGGACGCCGTCGTGGCACTCGCGCATCGGGACATGTATTACACCGGCGGCACCCTAATTCTGGACCATGGTCATGGATTGACCTCCGCCATGCTGCATTTGGATTCGGTCGAGGTCGAGATCGGGGATTTCGTGCGCAAAGGTCAGCGCATCGGAACTATCGGCAAGACCGGCCGCGCCACGGGGCCGCACCTCGATTGGCGGATCAATCTCTTCAAGGCGCGCCTTGACCCGGCCTTCT
>JABJCS010000353.1 GCA_018665505.1 Alphaproteobacteria bacterium | reverse complement strand
TTGGGCCCCGCCAGAAATGCCGGGGGGATGCCTGTATAGCTCGGCGGCGTCAACCACGCGTCTATGACCGGCGGTTTAGGCGGCGCGAATAGGGCCAGTTGCGGCACCAGCGCTCGCTGGAGACGCTCCGGCGCTTCGCTACCGGCAGCGGTAAGGCCAGCGACCAACAACACGCCCAGGCCGACCCGCAGGGCCAACCGATCAATCGCGATTAGGCGCGGATGTGGTATGCCGACCCGCAGCGAGGAGGTCTGTGCGTGCATCCGCGCGCGGTGCAGGCGCCATAATGCACGGCTTTCCGTATTCCCGAGTTCTTCCGCCAATTCGTCCGATAGGGATTCCAGCGGACGATGTGTTAAGCCATTAATGTCCTGCAGCCGTCGAAGCGCGCCTTGCCGGGTTGGTACGCGCAAATGACCGAAGGCATGTCGTAAGGCAGCGACCAGGGCGACAACACCCACGACAAGCAATACTGCGTGGAGCCAGGCAGGTATCCATGCCGGCAGATCGAACAGGGCCAGGACGATGGCGAAACCCAAAACGCCGACACTCGGCCACAGGGCGCGCCACAGCCGTTCCCAAAGAAGGGACAGCCACGAGAGGATCAATCGCAAATCGGTATGTGTCGGTTCCATAGCGCACCTTCCGCGCGGCGGACCTATCCGGTGGGAGAATGCCACTCCGCGAAAGATTCGGCGCGCAACATATCTTCGATGCTTTGACGGGCGCGAACAATCGAAAACTGATCGCCCCGGACCAACACTTCGGGCACGTGCGGGCGGGCGTTATAGGTGGAGGCCATCACCGCGCTATAGGCACCGGCGCTATCAAACACGAGCAGGTCACCGGCGGTAAGCGGCGGCAAGGGGCGTCCGCGGGTAAAGGTATCGCCGGTCTCGCAAATAGGGCCGACGACATCCACGGCTTGGAGATTGGCACCGACCGCAGGTTCCGCGACCGGGCGAATGCCATGATGCGCTTCGTACAGGGCTGGGCGGATCAAATCGTTCATAGCGGCGTCGACGATCACAAAATCGCGATCATCACCGTCCTTCGTGTAAATGACCCGGCTGACCAGGACGCCGGCGTTGCCGACCAAATTCCGACCCGGTTCCAGCAGAACGCGGCATCCAAGACCACCGACGGTCTCTTTCACGACCTTGGCGTAGGCGGCGGGCGACGGCGGTTCGGTGCCGTCATAGTCGATGCCGAGGCCGCCACCGAGGTCAACCCGGCGAATATCATGCCCTTCCGCCCGTAAAATACCGACAAGTTCGGCGACCCGGGCGAACGCCGCCCGGAACGGGTCTAGGGAGGTGAGTTGCGAGCCGATATGTACGGCAACGGAGGCTGGCTTCAGGCCCGGCAAGTCCGCTGCGCGGCGATAAGCATCAACCGCATTCTCGATATCGATCCCAAACTTATCCTGCTTGCGGCCGGTCGCAATTTTTTCGTGGGTCTTGGCGTCGACATTGGGATTAATACGGATGGCGATCTCGACTTCTGTACCACGCGCCTCGGCGACCGCGCTTAAGGCTTCCATCTCCGGGAACGATTCGACGTTGATCTGCATGATCCCGGCATCGACGGCTTGTGCCAACTCGTCCGCCGTCTTGCCGACACCGGAGAAGATGATCTTCGTGGGGGGTATACCTGCGGTCAGTGCCCGCACCAATTCGCCCCCGGAGACCACATCGGCGCCCGCGCCCAGTTCCGCGAAGGCGCGTAGAACGGCTAAATTGTCGTTCGCCTTCATCGCATAGCAAACTTGGACGTCCTGATCGGCGAACGCGGCGACATAGGCATTGTATTGGCCCGAGATGGCACCTTCGGAGTAGCAATAGAAGGGCGTGCCGATTTGATCCGCGAGCCCGACAAGCGAGACACCTTCGGCGTGCAGCACGCCGTTTTTGTAATCGAACGCGCGCATTACGATTTCGGGTAGGTTCTAGGGTAAGGAGATTCTCCCGGATATTTGGGATCGCCTTTCTTGCCACAGGCCGCCAGTGGTCCCGCCAATAGCACCACGATAAAGGACAGCAATATCAATCTATTCACAGGAAACGCTCCCTCGCGGTTTTGGCCGCCGCCTTCACCATATCGGGCGCCGTGCCGCCGAAACTCGTGCGGCTGTTGGCCGACGCGTCGACGGATAGGACGGAATATATACCTTCATTGATACCGGATTCCACCGTTTGCATGATGTCGAGGGGCAGTTCCTCTAATTGACACCCGCGCTCCTCCGCGAGGGAGACGATGCGGCCCGTGGCGTGATGGGCGGTGCGGAACGGCAGGCCGAGCTCCCGGACCAACCAATCCGCAATATCCGTTGCCGTCGGGAACCCGTCTTTCAGCGACGCCCGCATGGCGTCTGGATTAGGTTCCAAATCGTCGATCATGCCGGCCATCGCTGCAATGGCGAGCGATAGGCTATCAGTCGCATCAAAGGTTGGCTCCTTGTCTTCCTGCATGTCCTTGCCGTAAGCCAGCGGCAGACCTTTCATCACGACGGTGAGGGCCGTGAACGCTCCGAGAATCCGCCCAGTCTTGGCGCGGGCCAACTCGGCGGCATCGGGATTTCGTTTTTGCGGCATAATGGAGGAGCCAGTCGAGAAGGCGTCCGACAACCGGATGTATCCGAATTGAGGTGCCGCCCAAAGTACCAATTCCTCTGCAAGACGCGAGATATGGGTCGCGGTGATGGCGGCGGCAGCGAGAAATTCCAAAGTGAAATCCCGCGACGAGACCGCATCGAGGGAATTTGCCAACGGGCGGTCGAATCCGAGGGCTTCAGCCGTCGCGTGCCGGTCTATGGGAAAGGCAGTACCGGCGAGCGCTGCCGCGCCGAGCGGGGATTCGTTGACCCGCTTGCGGGCGTCCGCGAAGCGGCCCCGGTCACGCCCGGTCATCTCCACATAGGCCAGCATATGGTGGCCGAAGGTAACCGGTTGGGCCGATTGCAGATGCGTGAAGCCGGGCATGACCGTATCCGCATGTGCTTCCGCCTTCTCAATCAAGGCTCGTTGCAGGTTTTGAAGTTGCTCGTCGAGCATATCGATCGCGTCACGCACCCAGAGGCGAAAGTCGGTCGCCACTTGGTCGTTACGACTCCGTCCGGTATGCAGCCGCCCGGCAGCTTCGCCGATGCGATCCGCCAGTGCAGCTTCGACATTCATGTGGATATCTTCGAGCGACGTCTTGAATTCGAAGTCGCCTGCCTCGATGTCCTTGAGGACGGCGTCCAATCCGGACAAAATAGCGTCGCCGTCGGCGGCCGCGATGATTTTGCAGTCGACCAGCATGCGGCAATGCGCCTTCGATCCGGCGATGTCTTGGGCGTAGAGTCGACGGTCGAAATCGATGGAGGCATTAATGCGCTCCATGATTTCCGCCGGTCCGGCGGCATAGCGTCCGCCCCACATGGTATTGCTGCTCATAACGGCGTACCGGGAGAGTGAGAGTTGTCCAAAGGTCGATACCTATTCTTAGCGTTCGTCGCGGTTCTGGCGATGTTTCCCGTTCTTGTCCTACAAACGGCCCTTGCCGACAAGGGGCCGCCGCGCACGGGCTGGATGGAACAATTTACCGTGATCGACAACCCGCTGCCAGCGCCCCGGGTGCCTCTATTGAATGGCGCGGGATCACAGGTATTTCTCTCAGACTTCAAGGGCAAGGTCGTGCTGGTCAACTTCTGGGCGACGTGGTGTGCGCCTTGTGTCCGTGAGATGCCCGGTATCGACAAGCTGCAGGCCAAGCTCGGCGGGAAAGACTTCACCGTCGTTGCCGTAAACGAAGATAGAGGTGGCGTCGCGCGCGCGAAACCATTTCTCGAGAAACTCGGCACAACCAATCTAGCGATTTATGTGGACAGCAAGATGGCCATGATGCGGGCGTTTAAAGTGCGGGGCTTGCCAAGCAGCTTCCTGCTGGACCGCGAGGGCCGCATTGTTGGGAAGCTGGAAGGCATTGCCGAGTGGGATAAACCCGAGGTCGAAGACCTTATTCGTTACTACACGGAGCAGACAACTTCTGCCCAAACTCCGCCGAAACCCGCTATTTCGGGATAATGCCGCAAGCGAAACGCGCGCCGCCGCCCTTCGGCTTTCCGGCCTCGTTGGTGCCGTAGCGATGGACCATGATGGCGCGCCCTCTAATTTGGTCGACCTTCACTTTATCGGTCATGACGCCTTTCGTTGCTGTACCATCTGCGCCCGCGCTGATGTCCAGTAAATCGCCATGGGGCTTCATGCCATGCCCATGCTTCATTCCTTTCCCGTGCCCGACCTTTGTCAGATTGTAATGGCCGCCCGCCATCAATCCGGCGACTTTCTTGCCGCCTTTCATGGCAGCACCACAATTCGGATTCTGGTGGATATGGAACGCATGTGCGCCAGGCGGCAGATCGGTCAGGTTTGGCGTCACCATCATGCCGTGATGACTGTCCTTCAGCAGAATGGTGCCGATCGGTGCGCCGACGCCGTCCGCGGAAATCTTATTGATGGAGACAGTCACTTCGCCCGCAAGCGCCGGAGTGGCGCCAATTAAAATCGCGCTAAGCCCACTCGCGATGATTTGACGCATCATATTTTCTACTTCCTCTCCTATATTACGATCACTGTGATGATCATGTCTGTGTATGCTCCGACGATATCACAAAACCTCTTAAGGGAAGATTAAGTATGCGTTTATTGGCCACGGCGGTCTCGATATTGTTCCTTTTCTCAGGTGCCGCATTTGCGAATGATATGACGAAGCATGGCGACCTAATGGTGAAGGATGTCTGGTCCCGCGCGACACCTGCACGAAACGGCGTCGCCTATATGACGATCTTCAATCAGGGCCAGGGAATGGACC
This sequence comes from Alphaproteobacteria bacterium, assembly GCA_018665505.1. The sequence goes on along the minus strand of JABJCS010000353.1, from coordinate 1,526 downwards.
GACTGATCGCCGTGGAATCGCCGATCGCGAAGAAGGTCGAATTACACACCCATAGCATGAAGGATGGTGTAATGCGGATGCGCCGTATATCGGCCATCGAAGTCCATCCGGGCGAGCCCGCGGTGCTGGCACCTGGCGGCAATCATGTGATGCTGAAGGGCCTCAATCAAAAGTTAAAGCAAGATGAAAACTTTGCTATCACTTTAGTATTTGAGAAAGCCGGGAAAATCACCGTGGATGTCGCGGTCGGCAAAGCCGGCGCGATGGGGCATGGCGCGACGCAAATGCAGCATAAACATGGCGATCACAAAATGGATCACCAGATGCACCACAAGAAGCACGGCAGTTAGCGGGTCGGTACCGGCTCCTCTCCGGAATAGTCGTAGAAACCGCGCCCGGATTTGCGGCCAAGCCAGCCGGCCTCGACATATTTGACCAAGAGCGGACAGGGCCGATATTTGCTATCGGCCAAACCCTCATACAACACCTGCATAATCGAAAGGCAGGTGTCGAGACCGATAAAATCCGCAAGCTCAAGCGGTCCCATCGGATGGTTCGCGCCGAGCTTCATGGCTCGGTCGATGGCCGCCACATTGCCCACACCTTCGTAAAGCGTGTAGACGGCTTCATTGATCATCGGCATCAGGATGCGGTTGACGATAAAGGCTGGAAAATCTTCCGCGACGGAGATGGTTTTTCCCATCCGCTTCGCCAGAGTGCGGACTTCCTGGTAAGTCTCCTCACTGGTGGCGAGACCGCGGATCAATTCCACCAGGTCCATCATCGGCACTGGGTTCATGAAATGCATGCCGATAAAGCGTTCAGGCCGGTCGGTGGTGGTCGCCAATCGGGTGATGGAGATTGAGGAGGTATTACTGGCGATCAGCGCGGTATCGCTCAGATGCGGGATCAGCGTCTTGAATATTGCCCGCTTAACCGCCTCGTCTTCGGCCGCGGTTTCGATGACGAAGTCGCATTCGCCAAAATCCGCGTAGTCGAGGGTCGTCGAAATGCGATCGAACGCAGCCGATCTATCGGACTCAGATAGAAGGTTGCGGCGGACCTGGCGCGCCAGGTTCTGCGTAATTGTCTCCAGTCCCGCATCGATCCGCTGCTGGTCGAGGTCCAACAGCACCACGCTACAACCGGCGACTGCGGCCACATGGGCGATACCGTTGCCCATCTGGCCGGCACCGATAATGCCGATTTTTTCGATCATTGCCGTCTCTCTTTCCGATGGTCGGAAGCGTTCGGGCTTAGTCCTTCAGAGCTTCTTCAAGCTCAGGCACCGCTTGGAACAAGTCGGCGACCAGGCCGTAATCGGCGACCTGGAAGATCGGCGCCTCTTCGTCCTTGTTGATCGCGACGATGACCTTGCTGTCTTTCATGCCGGCGAGATGCTGGATCGCGCCGGAGATACCAACGGCGATGTATAGCTCGGGGGCAACGATCTTGCCGGTCTGGCCGACTTGATAGTCGTTCGGAACGAAACCGGCATCGACCGCCGCGCGCGAGGCACCGACGGC
>JABJCS010000352.1 GCA_018665505.1 Alphaproteobacteria bacterium | reverse complement strand
TATCTATTCGATTTGATCGACGAGCTGGGATTCGAAGGTTGGATCGGCTGTGAGTACAACCCGCGCGGAGATACGACCGCGGGATTAGGATGGGCGAAGACGTATCTCGGTTAAGCTCTGAGGAGAATGTCCGATGGACGCGCAGAACCTAATCGTCATCATGACGGACGGTCACGATCCGAGATATCTCGGTGCTGCCGGGAATGCCTTGATGCACACTCCGGCACTCGACCGGCTCGCGGCAAACGGCACTCGTTTCGCGAACGCATACACGACCTGCCCAATTTGCGTGCCGGCACGCGCGTCCTTCGCGACCGGGCGGCATGTTCATGAGACCGCGTGTTGGGACAATGCGCAGGCCTATGACGGTAGTATTCCGGGATGGGCGCAGTATTTACGGGATGCCGGACGTTCCGTCGAAGCCATCGGCAAGATGCACTACCGCCGTGAGGAAGATCCGCTCGGCTACGACAGGCAGCATGAGCCGATGCATATAATGGACGGGGTCGGCATGGTCTGGGGAGCAATCCGGGACCCCTTCCCGAAACTCGACCGGCCGTTCCGCCTAATCAAGGAAACCGGTGTTGGTGTCTCGAACTACAATCTCTACGACCGACGGATCGCCAATCGTACGTCGGAATGGCTGAAGGAACGCGCGGGCATGGAGGGGGGACCTTGGGCACTCTATGTCGGGTTCGCCGCTCCGCATCCGCCGTTCATCGTGCCGCGTGAATATTTGGACCGCTATCCACTCGACAAAATGCCGATGCCAAAGGCTTACGCGAAGCCGGGAACACCGCATCACCCATGGGTCAAAGCCCAGGACGATTTCATCGCGCAGGATGGATTCTTCAAGGACGACGAAGAACGCCGTCTTGCGTTTGCTAGTTATCTCGGTTTGCTCAGCTTCATCGATGCGCAAATAGGCTTCATCTTGGACACCCTGGAGGAGAGTGGCCTCGCGTCCGAGACGCGTGTTCTTTACACCAGCGATCATGGGGATGCGTCAGGTGCCCGCGGTCTATGGGGCAAGTTCAATTTTTATGAAGAATCGGCGAAGGTGCCGATGATTCTCTCGGGGCCGGATGTGCCGAAAGGGCATGTGTGCGAGACGCCGGTCACCCTCGTTGATTGTCATGCCACGATCTTGGACGGCCTGGGCGTGGCGCGGGCGGCGGACGATCCAGCAACGGAAAGTCGATCGTTATTTGAATTGGCAACGCTGCCGGACGATCCGGAGCGAGAAGCGTTCGGTCAGTATCACGCCTTTGCCTCACCGACCGGCGGGTTCATGCTTCGTAAGGGTCGCTACAAATATCACTATTATGTCAGTTATCCGCCGGAACTTTTCGACCTCGCGGAAGATCCGGAAGAATTGCACGATTTGGCGCCCGACCCAGCTCATCGCGAAACACTCGATAAAATGGAAGTGTTGTTGCGCGCCCGGATCGATCCCGAAGACGTGGACAAACAAGCCAAGGAAGCGCAAACGGCATTGATCGAACGCCACGGTGGGCGCGAGAAAGCCAGAAATGCCGGTGCCCCCGGCACGACCCCGGTTCCCGGATACGCACAGGAATAATGCCTTCGTGGCGGTAACGCTTAAATCTCGTAATACCACTTAAACAATAGCATCGAAATAAATTACTATTTATTGCAGGATTCCCGAGCCGAAATATTTTCAATTCACAGGCTATGGGAGGGTGACATCGTGGACCAAGCGGAACTGCTTGAGCGGCTTAAAGCCGAACAGTCGAAGGATTCAAGTTTTGGAGGAAAGCTCGCGGCTTTTATCCAATATCTTCAAAACAGCGAACAGCTCGTCCTAGAGCTGATTGCACACCTTAAGGACCCTTCAAAACCCGCGTCGTCGCAAACCGCGGATGCAAGTGTCGAATTTGGGCTCATTCTTTATTGGATCGATAATCCGCCTGCGGCCGTCGAAACCATTATCAATGACCATAAGGTTTTTAAGTTAGGGGCTGTCCCAGATAACCGAGATTAGAGGTTATCATGGTATCCATGCGCAAGAGCCGTCTGAGCAGATACAGGC
>JABJCS010000351.1 GCA_018665505.1 Alphaproteobacteria bacterium | reverse complement strand
GCCTGTATCTGCTCAGACGGCTCTTGCGCATGGATACCATGATAACCTCTAATCTCGGTTATCTGGGACAGCCCCTTATATTAATACATCCATCCGCTGACGTTTTCATGACGTGCCTCGAAATCTTCGATCGCGCCCGCGTATTCCAACGTCAAACTGATATCGTCCAATCCTTTCAAGAGCCGATGTTTATCGAAAGGATCGATATCGAAGGAAAATGTGCTGCCGTCGGGGCCGGTAACCTTTTGTGTTTCAAGATCGACGGCTATTTCCGCGCCGGGCGAGTCGTGCAACTGCCGACGCAAAGAAACGCAGACGCTCTCTTCCAAGAGCACCGGAACAACGCCATTTTTCTTGCAATTGTTATAGTGAATATCAGCAATCGACGGCGCTATCACGGAACGAATTCCGTTAGCGGCCATCGTATAGACAGCATTCTCGCGTGACGAGCCGCAGCCCCAATTCACGTCCGTCACCAATATTTTGGCGTCGCTGAAAGGGGCACGATTGAAAATGAAATCCTTCTCGCTGCCATCATCGTTGAACCGCAGGTCGTGCAGAAAGAATTTTGGATAGTCGGGATCGTCCTGCGCCATACGAACGAAGCGGACGGGGATGATCTGATCCGTATCGCAGTTTGGGATGTCGATGGGAACGGCAATCGCCTTGAATGTCGTGAATGGCTCCATGATTACGCCTCCTCCATCAACTTACGCACGTCGGTGATTCGACCGGTCACCGAGGCGGCCACGGCCATTGTCGGGCTGACCAGATGCGTGCGGCTGCCAGGTCCCTGACGCCCTCTGAAATTACGGTTGTTGGTTGCTGCGACCCTCTCACCGGAGCCCACGATATCGCCGTTCAGGGCACAACACATGGAACAGCCGGGTTGGCGCCATTCCATACCCGCTTCGATAAAGATCTTATCGAGCCCTTCGGCTTCCGCCTGCTTCTTCACCAATCCAGAGCCTGGTACGATCAAGGTTTCGACTTGGGCCTTACGCCCCTTCGCAACCGCCGCAGCAGCGCGCAAATCCTCGATCCGCGCGTTCGTGCAGGCACCGACAAACACCTTGTCGACCTTGATATCTGTCATCGCCATACCCGGTTTCAAATCCATATATTCAAGCGAGCTGGCGATATCCGTCTTGCGGTCGCTATCGTCCTCCTGGGCTGGGTCCGGCACATTGTCAGTCACCTGGATCACGTCCTGCGGACTGGTGCCCCAACTCACCATCGGTGCGATTTCAGACGCATCCAATGTTACTTCACGGTCGAATACCGCATCGGCGTCCGACTGCATATCGCGCCACGCGGATACTGCCTGCCCCCACTTCTCACCGGTAGGCGCATAGGGACGGTCCTTCACATAGTCGATGGCCTTGTCATCGACCGGCATAAGGCCGAAGCGGGTACCCGCCTCGATGGTCATGTTGCTCATCGTCATACGGCCTTCCATCGACATCGCGGAAATCGCCGAGCCCGCAAATTCGATGGCATAGCCGGTGCCGCCCGCGGTGCCGATCTTACCGATGACCGCAAGGATGACATCCTTTGCGGTGACCCCGTAGCCGAGTTCGCCCTTAATATTAACGCGCATCTGTTTCGGCATCTCCTGCCAAATTGTCTGCGTCGCCAACACATGCTCCACTTCCGACGTGCCGATGCCGAAAGCGATGCAGCCGAGCGCACCATTGGTCGAGGTATGAGAATCGCCACAGACCACAATCAGACCCGGCAGGGTGATGCCTTGCTCCGGTCCCACTACATGAACGATGCCGTGGCGCTCGTCCGTTAGGTCGAAATGCACGACTCCGAAATTCTTCGAGTGCCGTGCCAACTCCTCGACCGGGACGCGCATCACGTCTTCTGTGATTTCCTCGACCGTCGTCACCGTGGTCGGCACGCTGTGATCAGGCATCGCGAAATTCTGTTTCGGCTTCCGCACCGTTCGGCCCTGATCCACCAGCGCATCAAACGCGCGGTGCTGCCAATCCGGTAGTAATTGACGGTCCACATAGAGTAGCGTTTTCCCATCGTCGCGCGCGACGACGACATGATTGTCCCAAATCTTCTGGAATAAGGTCTTTCCGGCCATGCATTCTCTCTCCTTGACGGCAGCGCTGTTAGGCTTTCGCGTACAGCCAATCGTATTCAGCCTTATGTTTTGCTTCGAAGGCGTCAAATTGCGCGTCGTATTCCCGCGTCACCCCGTAATCGTCAAGTCCGTTCAACATGCGGTATTTATCGAACGGGTCAATTTCGAAGCTATAGGTCGTGCCGTCCGGCCCCGTCGCGGACTGTGCCTCCAGATCGAAGGCAATTTCCGCTCCCGGCTCATCATGCAACTGCTGGCGCAACTTATCACAGTCATCACGCGAGAGCCGCACCGGCAGGACACCCCATTTCAGGCAATTGTTGTAATGAATATCGCCGAAACTCGGTGCGACGACGGCCCGAATACCATTGGCGTTCAGCGCATACACAGCCCCTTCGCGCGAAGAACCGCATCCCCAATTGATATCGGCGACGACCACCTTGCCCTTGTTAAAGGGAGTCTTGTTGAAGATGAAATCCGGATTCTCTCGCAAATCGTGCCAGAGGAAATTCGGCATTTCCGGATCGGTCCGGTCACGCCGGAGGAAACGCGCCGGGATGATTTGATCGGTATCGCAATTGATGATGTCGATGGGGATACCGATGCCCTTGAATGTCGTGAACGCTTCCATCTTCTAGTCCTCCATCAACTTGCGCACATCGGCAAAGGTGCCGGTGACCGCCGCCGCCGCCGCCATCGCCGGGCTCACCAAATGGGTGCGGCTGCCTTGGCCTTGCCGGCCCCGGAAGTTTCGGTTGCTGGTCGAGGCCGACCGCTCGCCCGGCTCCAGTAGATCGCCATTCATGCCGACGCACATTGAGCACCCGGGCATCCGCCATTCCATTCCCGCGTCCGTGAAAATTTTGTCGAGCCCCTCTGCCTCCGCCTGTTTCTTCACGAGACCGGAGCCAGGCGAAATCAATGTCGAGACCACCGCTCGTCGGCCTTTGGCGACTGCGGCGGCAGATCGCAAATCCTCGATCCGCGCATTGGTGCAAGAGCCGATAAAAACCTTATCCACCTTGATGTCGGTGATCGCGGTGCCCGGCTTCAGGTCCATGTAATCCAGCGTGTCGACCATCTCCGCGCGCTTCTCCACATCTGTCTCGGATGACGGGTCGGGAATGGCATCGGTCACCGGGGCCGCCCATTGCGGGGAATTACCCCAGGTCACCATCGGCGCGATGGCATTGCCGTCCACCGTGTGTTCGGTATCGAAGACTGCGTCATGGTCCGACGGGAGCGAGCGCCAGAACGCCTCAGCCTTGTCCCAATTGTCACCGGTCGGCGCAAAGGGGCGTCCCTTGACGTATTCCAGCGTCTTCTCGTCAGGCGCCACCATGCCGATCCGCGAGCCCGCCTCGATCGTCATATTGCAAAGCGTCAAGCGGCCTTCCATGGACAGGTTTTCAATTGCCGATCCCGCATATTCAATGGCGTGACCGGTGCCACCCGCCGCGCTGATTTGGCGGATTATGGCGATGATGACGTCCTTGCCCGTGACACCGAAACCCAGCTTGCCATCGACCGTGATCCGCATCGTCTTCGGGCGGCGCTGCCAGATGCATTGCGTCGCCATCACATGCGCCACTTCCGACGCCCCGATGCCGAAGGAGATGCAGCCAAGCGCGCCATGGGTCGAGGTATGACTGTCCCCGCAACACAGCATGATACCCGGCAGCGTAATCCCCTGTTCCGGGCCGACTACGTGGGCGATGCCCTGACGGTCGTCGCCCCAAGGGAATAGCGTCACGCCGAAATCCGCGCAGTTCTTGTCGATAGCGGTGGAAATCTCGTGCGCGCGGGGATCCGGCACATCCCGCAGATCGGTCGAGCCGGTCGGTGTGTAATGATCCGGTGTCGCAAAGGTTTGCGCCGGCCTGCGGACATCCCGCCCATGCTCGCGCAATTGCCCGAACGCGTTGAACGAACCGTCGTGACAGAGATGACGGT
>JABJCS010000350.1 GCA_018665505.1 Alphaproteobacteria bacterium | reverse complement strand
GCCATCGAGTAAATTGTGCGTTGGACAACCCCGTCGATCTACAAACGCCGCACAGTGACGCGCGACGCAGAGTTCCACGGACGGGATCTTAAATGTGGTGACAAACTAACGGTATGGGAAATGTCTGCGAACCGTGACGAGCGCGTCTTCGACGATCCGTTCACGTTCGATATCACGCGCAGTCCGAACCGTCATATCGGCTTCGGATTCGGATTCGGCCCGCATATTTGCCTCGGCGCGGCTCTCGCGCGATTGGAACTCAAAGTTGGGCTTAACATTCTGCTCGACCGCATCGCCGAATTCGAGATCGAGGGTCCGCCCGCATGGGTGCCGAACAATCGCCTGCTCGGCCTCAAACGATTACCTCTACGCATCACATTTAAAGGATAAGATTGATGAGCGATTCGAATGAGCGCCGGGAAAAGGGAAAAGCGTTCGCGCGCCGTATTTTGAAAGACGGACCGCCGCCGTTTCCCGTGCCGAAGAAATTTCAGCGATATACTTTAGAGAACGTCTTCGGCGATTTGTGGCAAGACGAGGATTTGGAATTGTGGGAGCGTTCGCTCGTTACCTGCACGATCCTGGTTGCGTTGAATCGTGAAGGCGAGCAAAAAATTCATTTGAAAGCCGCCAAGGAACTCGGCGTTCCGCGCCACAAACTGGAAGCGATGATCATTCACGCAGCGCATTATGCTGGTTGGCCAGTCGCGGCATCCGCCTTCCGGACTTTGGCGGAAGTTTGGCCGGAAGAAGAGGAAGCGTAGTCCCCTCTCTCCTCGCGGAAGAAGGATAGAGTGAGGGGAAAGACGCCGCTTTATGAAGATTACGTTCAGGGAGTTTCGAGCATGACGTCTGAAACATTCGACTACATCATTGTCGGTGCTGGATCAGCCGGGTCCGTCTTGGCGAATCGGTTGAGCGCCAGCGGCGATTATTCCGTCCTCGTTCTGGAAGCCGGACAGGAGAGCCATCCGTGGTCGCGGATTCCGGTTGGCTTTGCGAAATTGATCGAGAATCCAGCCGCTAATTGGCTGTACGAATCCGAGCCCGAGGAAGCGTCGGGCGGACGTCGTATCCCTGTGCCGCGCGGCAAACTGCTCGGCGGCTCCAGTTCCATCAACGGCATGGTCTTCGTGCGCGGTCAGGCACAGGATTACGACCAATGGGCGCAACTCGGCAATCGCGGATGGAGCTACCGCGACGTGCTGCCGATCTTCAAGGAAATGGAAAGCTACCGGGGCGACGGCGATGACGAGTATCGCGGTCGCGACGGTCTGCTGAAAGTGAACGAAAATATCGAGAGCGGTGAGATATACGACAAGCTGATCGCGGCGGCGGCGGAAGTCGGTATCGACTATACCAAGGATTATAACGGTGCCAGCCAGGAAGGCATCGGCATGACCCAAGCAACGATCCGAAATGGTCGTCGCATGAGCACCGCTTATTGCTATTTGGATCCGGCACGGAGCCGAAGCAATCTGAAAATTCAAGCGAACGCATTGACCGAACGCCTGACCTTCGAGGGCAAGCGCTGCACCGGCGTACGCTACCGACAGGGTGGTCAGACGCACGAAGCCACCGCGCGGCGAGAAGTCATCGTCAGCGCCGGATCGATTAATTCACCGCAACTGTTGGAGCTGTCCGGTATCGGCCAAGCGGAGCATCTACAGGCGCTCGGTATCGATGTCCTGCATGAGCTGAAAGGTGTGGGTGAAAATCTGCGGGATCATTATTCGCCGCGCATGAAATGGAGTGTGCCGCGAGAGCTTGGCCTCACATACAACGACAAGGGGCGGGGCCTCGGTCTCTTCTGGCAGGCGCTGAAATACGCTTTCACCGACAAAGGGTTGCTCGGGCTTCCGGCGGCACCTATCCGCGCCTATGTCCGGACCCGCGAAGGCTTGGAAGCGCCGGACGCAGCCATCTCGTGGATTCCATTCCTCGCCAACGAGAATTTTCAATTACACGAACAGTCGGGCATTACAGCGATTACTCATGTCCTCCGCTCGGACAGCACCGGCAATATTCACGTCACGTCAAACGACCCAGGCACACCACCGGCCATCCGGTTCAATTTCCTTTCGGCACAGACCGATCGCGAAATTCTGCTGGAATCCATGCGCATCACACGACGCATCATGAATGCAGGTCCGATGCGGGACGTCTCTAAAGATGAAATGGCGCCTGGCGTCGACACCCAGTCCGACGACGATCTTTTGGAGTGGGTGAAACACAATGCGGAGACGACCTATCACCCAGTCGGAACCTGCAAGATGGGCAGCGACCCAATGGCCGTTGTCGATGATCAACTTCGCGTCCACGGCATCGAAGGTCTGCGTGTTGCCGATGCCTCGATCATGCCGACCCTGACGTCGGGGAATACCAACGCGCCGTCGATTATGATCGGCGAGAAGGCCGCGCGAATGGTATTGTCGGCGGCGTAGATCGGACGATTATTTCGAAACCTTATGGTAAGCTTGTCGAACCATGAGCACGAGAGAATGCGGACAATAACAGTGACGTGGATGAGCATAGGATGAGCAACGAGAACTTCGATTATATCGTCGTCGGTGCAGGATCGGCTGGATCCGTGTTGGCGAACCGCTTGAGCGCCGACAGCAAGCACAAGGTCCTGGTTCTAGAAGCCGGGCGGGAGAGCCATCCGTGGTCGCGGATTCCTGTTGGTTTTGCCAAGCTGATCGATAATCCGGCGGCCAACTGGCTCTATGAGTCGGAGCCGGACGAAGGGGCGGCGGACCGGAAAATTCCGGTGCCACGCGGCAAGCTTCTCGGTGGATCCAGCTCCATCAACGGCATGGTTTTCGTGCGCGGCCAAGCGCAGGACTACGACATGTGGGCGCAGATGGGCAATCGCGGCTGGAGCTATCAGGACGTACTGCCGGTCTTCCGAGAGATGGAGAGCTACAACGGCAGCGGTGATCCTGAGTTCCGGGGTTCGGGTGGCCCCCTGAAAATCAGCGACAACGTTGAGGAAGGCCCCCTCTACGACAAGATCATCGCGGCGGCCGGTCATCACGGCATCGAGTATACGAAGGATTACAACGGTGCCCGCCAAGACGGGATCGGCATGACGCAAACGACGATCCGCAGCGGGCGGCGAATGAGCACGGCCTATTGCTATCTCGATCCGGCTAGAGGCCGATCCAATCTCACCATTCACGCTAATGCCTTCACTGAGGCCTTGATCCTGGACGGCAAGAAATGCACTGGCGTGCGCTACATCAAGGACGGTCAAACCCGGACCGCGACAGCCAATCGCGAGGTCATCGTCTCCGGTGGCACGATTAATTCACCGCAATTGCTGGAGCTCTCCGGTATCGGTCAGCCGGATGTGCTGAAGGCGCAAGGCATAGAAGTGCGACACGAGTTGAAAGGTGTTGGCGAGAACCTTCGCGATCATTTCGCACCCCGTTTCCGGTGGTCAGTGCCGAAAGAGTTGGGTCTGACATATAACGTCCACGGACGTGGTGTTCGTCTCATCTGGCAGGCGATGCGCTATGCGTTTACGGACAAGGGACTGCTTGGTATGTCATCGGGCCCGCTGCGCGCCTTCGTCCGCACCCGCGAAGGACTCGACGCGCCGAACGCAATGATCGGTTGGGTACCTTTCTTGATGGGTCCGAATTTCACCCTCGACCGGAACTCCGGCGTCAGCGCCTTTACCCATATCCTGCGCTCGGAAAGTACTGGCAGCATCCACATCGCGTCGGCAAACGAGCAACAACCGCCGGCGATCAAGTTCAATTTCCTGTCGGCCCAACTCGACCGCGACGTGACTTTGGAAGCGACCCGCCTCACGCGGGAGATCATGCGGGCACCATCGCTCGAAGGGATCGTCCGGGACGAACTGGCGCCCGGCGTCGATATTTCCTCCGACAGCGAAGTGCTGGACTGGGTCAAGGCGACGGCGGAGACGACCTATCACCCAGTCGGCACCTGTAAGATGGGTAATGACCCGATGGCTGTCGTCGACGATCAATTACGCGTCCATGGAATCGAAGGGTTGCGGGTCGCAGACGCGTCGATCATGCCAACCCTGACATCCGGCAACACCAACGCACCCTCGATCATGATCGGCGAGAAAGCCTCGAAGATGGTGTTGGCGGCGGTGGCGTAGGAGCAGAAGTGCCGCCATTCCGGGACCCGTCCTGCGGGAACCCGGAATGGCACTGTTCTTCGATATCCAAATCCCCGGCCGTTTCCCTCGCTCCAATCCAGCTTACTCTTAGTCCAAGATTCAGCGATCGAGGGAATGCGTTATGGACAGTCAAACTTATGATTTCATTGTCGTCGGTGCGGGATCGGCGGGGGCAGCCGCCTCATATCGGTTGGCGGAGAACGGCAAATACACGGTTCTTCTTCTCGAAGCCGGACGTGACAGCCATCCTTGGTCCCGCATCCCGGTCGGGTTCGCAAAACTGATCAATAATCCAGCGGCCAATTGGCTCTACTCGTCGGAGCCGGAAGAGAGTACCGGCGGACGGCGCATTTCAGTGCCGCGTGGTAAGCTGCTCGGCGGTTCCAGCTCGATCAACGGCATGGTCTTCACCCGCGGCCAGAGCCAGGACTTCGACATTTGGGCGCAACTCGGCAATCGCGGATGGAGTTACAGCGACGTGCTGCCGATCTTCCGCGACATGGAGGATTACGAAGGCGAG
>JABJCS010000349.1 GCA_018665505.1 Alphaproteobacteria bacterium | reverse complement strand
CGGAATCATAAACTTGCAGAATCGCTGAGAACCCTTGATAACTGCGGCCAGACGAAATCGACAAAAGGGAGGTCTCACGACCATGCGTAAGATTCTACTGGCGGCTGTTGCCGCCACCGGCCTGCTCGCGACAAGTGTCGCACAGGCGCAGACGCCTACATTCTTCCGGATTGTTTCCGGCAGTGCTGGCGGCAACTACTTCCCGATGGCTGGCCTGTTGGCGAACGCCATCTCCAATCCGCCGATTCCATCGACGAGACCAACTTCTTTCGCAGCGGCCCCCGTCCAAATTCGACCGCGTGCGACGGCGTCGATTTGATTTCCATCGAACCCTCGTGCCGATGCGGCTTTTCCGGTGAAATCCGCGTAGACCGCATCCAATAAGGCAGAGACCCGCTCCGCACCGCCCGAAGGATACTCGTCAACCATGCTCCAAATAACGGCGCGTGGTCCGGACTGTACCCGGTCCCATTCAACGCCCAACTTGCGCCAAAAATCCCGTGTCACAAATTTAATCGTCAACACGCCGATCGAACCCGTCACGGTACCCGCTTCCGCCACGATTTTATCCGCCGCCATGGCGACGAAATACCCACCGGAAGCCGCCGTGCGTCCCAGGCTGGCGACGACCGGTTTGCCCTTTTCTTTCGCAACATGCACCGCGCGCCACACCGTATCGCTGGCGCCATAAGCGCCGCCCGGACTATCGATCCGCATTACGATGCCTGCGATTGCCGGATCTTCCGCCGCCTCCAGAATTGCATCGGCTACACTGTCCGCCGCAAATTTCCGAGATTCACCCAATGGCGAGCCACCGTCACGTCCCGGCACAATCGCGCCCTCGCCATAAATCAGAGCGATCTTGGACTTAGCGGGAATTTGCAACGGACGGAACGCAAGATATCGCTCGACCGAAAGCCATTCCGCATCTTTACCGCTTAACTCATCGATTTTTGTCTCGAACTCGTCACGATATGCGAGCCCATCGATCAATCGCGCCGACATCGCTTCTGCGGCGAGTAGAGGCCCCGTCTCCATAAGAGCCGTGACTTCCGCCGCGGACATTCTGCGATCGGTAGCGATATCACCGGTAATTTGGCTCATCCAGGAGTCGATTAAGTCCTGAAGGGAGTCACGCGCCTCCGGGCTAAAACCACTACGGACAAATTGCTCACCGGCGCCCTTATATTCGTGTCGTTGCTCGTAGTGGGCTTTGACGTCGAGTTTCTCAAGTGCCGGTGCGAAGAATGGCGACTCAATCGCCAAGCCAATGAGACCAAGCGTTCCAGACGGTTGCATCCATATTTTTTCGGACGCCGATGCGAGATAATACGCCACAGTGCTATTGCCACCAAAATCCTTGGCATAGGCATGGGCAAATTTACCACTTTCCCTAAATGCCGAGATGGCACGCCGCAGAGCCTGAGCATGGGCAATGGAAAGTCCACCATCCAAATTGAGGATAATCCCCTTTACCCGGTCGTCGCTGCGCGCGGTATCAATAGCGTCTATAGCGCGGCGTAATACTAAACCTCGTTTTTTTCCGAACCCTTGTAATAGACCACGCTCTTGGCGCTCAACGACCCCGCCACCGATATCGATGGACATTACGATCTTATCGGGCAACTCGGGTTCGTCCCGCGCAAAAAGAGCGAAGACGATCAAGCCGGTAACGAGCAATAAAGTCAGCCCACCGACGCCTGCCAACAGATAGAGAAATATGCGACCGATCAGGCGCATGGTTTGGTCCAACTCTCCTACTTGGTCTAGCGCGCAACCAAGGGCGAGAAGCCGAGATGACTGCCAGCGTCGACCAGTATTGTCTCACCAGTCATATAACGGTGGCCTTCCGCCATCTGCACGACGCTTTCGGCGATGTCATCGGCGGTGCAGGCATGTTGCTGGGGCGTGCCCTTCTCGACGCCTTTCACGTATTCATCATAACCGTCGCCCTGCCCGTCTTGTTGCCATTTGGTACCAACAAAGCCGGGACAGATCGTATTGATTCGAACTTCCGGGGCCAAAACACGTGCCAAGGACAGTGTCATTGTATTTACGGCCCCTTTCGATGCTGCATAGGCAATCGAGCTGCCGATCCCGGCAACACCGGCGATCGATCCGACATTCACAATTGAGCCATTGCCGGAAGCACGTAACGCTTTCTCCGCCGCACGCACCATTTGGAATGTCCCGAAGACATTGACTGAGAACGTGCGCTCCCAAACCTCTGGTGTCAGAGCTTCCAGATTCGTGTGATTGACGTAAGTGGTCGTGCCCGCGTTGTTGATCAACACGTCGAGGCGCCCCCATTTCGCCGTCGTCTCGTCGACAATCCTGCGACAATCCCCGTCATTGGCGATATCGCCTTGGATGAGCAAAACTTCCGCTCCGGCGGCCTCGCACTGCGTGACCGTATCCTTGGCTTCATCCGCGCTGCTCGCGTAATTAACAGTTATATTATACCCACGCTGCGCCAGCATGAGTGCGGTCGATTCACCGATCCCCCGTGCCGATCCTGTGACGATTGCTACTTTTTTCTCCGAAGCCATAAAGTTTTTCCTCTCGCTCAAGCTGCTATCAGTTTTTCGGCTTTGCCACGGGCTTCCGCAGCGCCGTTCGTCTCTCCAAGTCCGTCCAGAGTCTCACCCAGCCAACGCCAGTTGAGAGAGCTGCCGGGGCGGCGTTCCACGCGCTCGCCGAGCAACGCTCTCGCCAAATCATGACGGCCATCCGCAATTGCCGCATGGACCAGAAGCTGCGCGAACACATCGCGTTGCGCATGACTGCCACCAATCCGGTAGACCTGATAGCGCACCGGCGCCAACAAATCGACGACCTTTCCATATTCCTTGTTCCGACTGGCGACGATAGCCTTCGATAGTGGTAGGCCAACATCCCGGTAAACCGCGGCTTCCGCAGTATCGTCACGTTTCGCCGCTTCCGCCATTGTCCGCAGCATGGCATCGACGTCATTGGCCCGCCCAGCGCCCGCGATCGCCATCATGTAATGCGCATCGTGGAAGGCGAACAAGTGATCGTCGAGATGCTTGGCACAAACCTCGCCCAACTCGTCCCAGCGCTTGCCAATATCGACACCGCGCATTTCCAGCCGAAGCAACATCGAGGTCGCGTTCGCAATGTCGATATGATCGTCCGTCAATTCCTTGCGGAACTCCGTATCGTAGAGCTCAAACACCTTGGGGAAATCTTCCCGCTCCAGATAGTAGAGCGCCAGGTGCCACCAGGTGTGATATTTGAAATTGTTCACCTCACCCCAATTACCGCTCAAGCCCTCCAACCATTCGATTCCATCTTCGTGGCGTCCCGTCATCTCCATCACGTGAGCAACCGAATGGGTCGACCAGGTGTCTTGAGGATTGATCTCAACCGCCTCACGACCCGCGGCCTCGGCAGCTGCGTAATTGCCCGTTTCCTCGAAGCCGAAAGATTGCATTCCTCTCACGAATCCATAAGCCGGCACGGACGAATCCCAGGCATACATCACGCGATTGATCGAATCCCGCATGCACTGCATATCGCCCAGATAGAAATGGAGAAAATGCGCGAGACGGAGTGCCAGCGCATCGTTGGGATTTTCGAGTAAGACCTGCTCCCAACCGGCGAGCGTGGCGCGAAGATCTCCCGCCCGCCACGCTTTTAACGCCTGCAGGTGCAGTTCTTCCCGGCGGGTCGCCCCGTGCTTGGCTATCGCGGCTTCCGCACCGACAATCGATTCATCCGCTTTTCTCAATAGGCCCGCGTGACAGAAAAGCTGCATGAAATTGCCGCGCGCTATGCTTGCCATCGGCATTTCAGGATCCGCCTTGAAGGCGCTCTTCAAGTGATCGCCCGTGTCGAGACGCAGACCGAGATATGCCATTAACGTCGTGTCCAACGCCTCGACCGCTTCGGCACTGGCCGCCGTGACTTCCTGGCCCCACTGGTCGGTATGCATGGCAGAACTCCCGTCGCTCGTTTTGTTTTGAAGGACGCTAAATCAGGTGCACCATCGCGGCAAGGTCACGGCTACTGAAATCGTCTTTTAACCTTAACTATGGCGACCATGGCGGGTCGCGGTATATGATTCATCAACGAACATCCAACAAACGGAATTCCCCATGGCCAGCAAAAAACCTTTTCCGACGCCGGAAATCGGCGCCGTCACACAATTCGAACATGTAAATTACCGGGTCCCAGAACATGGCCCCGCGATGCTGTTCTTCTGTGAAGGTCTCGGATTCACACGCGACCCGACCCGTATGGTCGGCACCCGCAACATGTGGATCAATGCGGGGCGCCAGCAATTCCACATGCCGCGCGGCGAGGCGAAGCCATTTCCGGGCGAGGTTGGCGTCAGTGTGCCGGACATCAAAGCAACGCATCGCAATCTAAAGCGCATTTCCCGTGAGCTGAAAGGCACCGAGTTCAGCATGAAGGAGGTCGGCAAAACGCTGGCGCTCTCCTCTCCCTGGGGCCATATCTTGCGCGTACATCAGGCGGGAGAGCTTTCCGGGCGGATGCCACAGGCGATCTCCTATGTGAATTTTTGGGTTCCGGTTGGCGCCGCCAAACCGATTGCAGAATTTTACGAGAAGATGGTCTTCGCGCCGTCGAAAGTCTCCAAACGCGGCAAGCATGCGATGGCCACCGTTACCGTCGGCGCTAATCAACATTTCCATTTCGTCGAGAAGCCGGATTTCGAGCCGGTCGAACATCCCAACCACGTCGCGATTTACGTGACCCGCTATCAGGAAATGTATGCACAGTTCAAAGCGAAGAAGCTGCTGATGCGCCCCGATGTCGAGGAACAGTTCCGTTTCGAAAAGATCGCCAACCCGCGTACCGGCAAAGTGGTTTTCTCCTACGAGCACGAAGTCCGTAGTCTCTATCATCCGGACTATCTCAAGCCGCTCGCCAATCGGGTCCCCGTGCCCTATCTCGTTGACTAACACGATCACCCTGAAAGGAAGTTAAACGATGTCTTCAGCTGCCCTCAGCAAATACGGCCCCGTCCCGGGCGACTACAGCCCCGAAGAATGGGAAGCACGTTGCGATCTCGCCGCGTGTTATCGCCTCGTCGATCATTACGGATGGAGCGACCTCTTCGGGACCCACATCTCATTACGGGTTCCCGGTACCGACCATTTTCTATTGAACCCCTATGGCATGCTGTTCGGGGAGATCACCGCGTCATCGCTGGTGAAGGTCGATCAAGATGGCAAAATGCTAACTGAGAGCGAATATCCGATCAATCCGGCTGGCTTCACGATTCACTCCGCGGTCCACATGGCATCGCATGAAATGAACGCTGTCCTGCACACGCACACGCGCGCCGGCAATGCGGTCTCCTGCATGAAAGATGGCCTATTGCCTTATCATCAAAAGGCACTGACGATCCTCGGTTTCGTCGGATATCACGATTACGAATCTGTCGCCCTCGACCATGATGAGCGCGAGCGTATCGTCAAAAGCCTCGGCGATGGCAACATTCTGGTGCTACGCAACCACGGACTTTTGACCGTCGGCGAGACCATTGGGGAAGCATTTTTCTGGATGTACCGCATGGAAGCCGCCTGCCAATACCAGGTGGATATGTTGAGCCTGAACCAGGAACTTCAGCCGCCCTCGAAGGAAGTACAGGACTTCACCATCGACATCGGTAAGAAGATCTTCGGCAAGGGCGGCAGCGCCTCGAAGAACATGCAATGGCCGGCGATGGTCCGGAAATTGGAACGCGAGTGCCTCGACGACTGGCGCCAATAAAGCTCTACTGAGACGAATAT
>JABJCS010000033.1 GCA_018665505.1 Alphaproteobacteria bacterium | reverse complement strand
GTACTCATCCCAGGCGGCGGACGCGGCATCGGCTATGCCGCCGGCGTGATGATGGCGAAACAGGGTGCGAAAGTCGCGTTGGCCGATGTGGTCGGTGACCGCGCCAGCGAAGCGGCGGCCCGATTAAAGGACGAAACCGGTGCGGACACGCTCGGCATTGCCTGCGACATTACTAGTATGGCTGAAGTGCAGAAAATGGTCGCGGAGACCGTGTCAGCACTCGGCCCTGTCGATGTCATGGTGAACACCGCCGCCATTGTCGCCGACAAGACTTTCATGGAATCGACACCGGAAGACTGGAAACAGATGCTCGATATCTGTCTCTACGGCTCGATGAACGTCATCCACGCCGTCCTTCCCGGCATGGTGGAACGCAAATACGGCCGCGTCGTCTGCTTAGCCTCCGATGCCGCCCGCACGGGCCAGGCTCGGCACTCCTACTATGCTGCGGCCAAAGGGGGAGTGATTTCGCTCGTCAAATCGGTAGCACAAGAAGTCGGCCGCAACGGGGTTACGTTGAACGTGGTCTCACCAGGTGCGACGGATACGGAGTTGCGCCAGGGCCGAGAGAAAGAAGTACTAGCCTCCATCGGCGAAGAGCGTTTCGCCAAACGTGAGCAGACCATCTTGCGCATGTATCCGACCCGCCGTCTTGGCCAACCGGACGACATCGCGTCCGGTATTGTCTATCTTTGCGGCGACGGTGCCTCTTGGGTCACGGGGCAAGTGCTGAGCATAAATGGCGGCTTCGCGATGGTATAGCGTTCCGTCACTCCGGAAACGCGAAGCGTTGTCCGGAGTGACGGCAAAAAGATGTATGGAGCTTCCAGCAAGAAAGAATCGACATGGAATTCGAACTCTCGACCGAACAAAAGATGATCCAAGATTCTGCCCGCAGTATGGTGGAGCGGGATATTCAACCCATTCTGGATAAGCACGACCCGAACAAGTCATTGCCGAAAGCGGCGATGCTGGAAGCGTTCTCCCATCTCAAGAACATGGGTTTGATGGCGCCGCGCCTTTCCGAAGCCGATGGCGGATCCGGCATGTCGATGCTGAATTACGGCCTCGTCTACGAGCAATTGCCACCGTTCCTCGCCATCGCCGTCATGGGCCACGAATGCACCATTGCCCGTATTTTCGCGGAAGCAACGCCGGAGCAAAAAGAGCTGTTCCTGCCAGACCTATTCGAAGGCAAAAAGATAACCGGCACGGCGACGACGGAGCCGGGCGTGGGATCGAACCCGCGCGAGGTCACGACCCGGGTCGTGGAAGACGGCAACGAGTTGGTCATCAACGGCCGTAAGATGTGGTGCAGTAATGCCAGCATCGCCGGCATCATCAACGTGACATGCGCTGACGGTCAGGACGACCGCGGCAGCAATTTGCGTCGTGTCGTCGTCGAAGCCGACAATCCAAATATGGAAGTGACGGAAATCGAAACGATGGGCCTGAAAATGGGGCATTTGTCGGAGATCGTCTTCGAGGATTGCCGCGTGCCCGAGATTAATACCTTCGGTTCCGCCGGAGACGCGGCTCGTCTTCTGACCATCACCTGGAACGGCAATCGCCCGCTCTGCGGTCTGGCGGCGACGCACTTGGCGCAAAAAGCGCTCGACAAGGCGAAGGTCTATGCGGGCGAACGGACGCAGTTCGGCAAAGCCATCGGTGGACATCAATTGGTGCAAAAACTCCTCGCCGATATCGAGACCAACGTCGTGACCAGCCGTCTGCTTTGCTATTATGCGCTCGATGAATTGGATCGCGGCGACCATACCAATGCGATTTCCGCCATGGCGAAACGTTACGCCACCACCGCGTGCGAGCAGGCGGTCTCCATGGCCATGCATGTGCACGGGGCCATGGGTATCGCGGAAGAAACCGGGTTGGAGCAACTCTATCGTGACGTCCGCATGCTGCCGATCCCAGACGCGACGAACGAAATTCTGACATTGATCCAGGGCAGAGAACTTACGGGGATCGCCGCGTTCCGATAGAGACAATCACAGCCAAGGGGACGAGTATGAAACACCTATCAATCGCTGCAGCAACCTTAGCGGCCATGCTCATGGCCAGCCCAGCCTTTGCGGCCTGCGGCAAGGTCACCATCGCGGATATGAATTGGCCGTCCGCAACGCTGATGGCGCATCTCGATCGTTTGATCCTCAAACACGGTTACGGTTGCGACGTGGACGTGGTGCCCGGCGATACCATGCCGACGGGCACCTCGATGATCGAGAAAGGCGAGCCGGATATCGCGCCGGAACTCTGGACGAATTCCTTCGCCGAGGCACTTCGCAAGGGCGTCGACGAGAAGCGGTTGCGGATCGCGGGTAAGTCACTTTCGGACGGCGGTGAGGAAGGGTTCTGGGTTCCCAAATATCTCGTCGATAAAACACCAGAACTGGCGACCATCGCTGGAATCAAAAAACACGCAAAACTGTTCAAACATCCAGAAGACCCGGCCAAATCGGCTTTCATCGGATGCCCAGCCGGATGGAATTGCCAAATCTCGACCGGTCATTTGTTCAAGGCCTTGAAGCTAGCGGATGCGGGATTCGAGCTGGTCGACCCAGGTTCCGCCGCGGGGCTCGACGGCTCCATCGCGAAAGCCTACGAGCGCCGGGAAGCTTGGTTCGGATATTATTGGGCACCGACCGCCATCCTGGGCAAATACGAGATGGTGAAAGTAGATTTCGGCACCGGCGCCGACGAAACTCATTTTAAGAAGTGCATCACTCAAGCTGAATGCGCCGACCCAAAGCCGACCATGTATCCGCCCTCGCC
>JABJCS010000348.1 GCA_018665505.1 Alphaproteobacteria bacterium | reverse complement strand
TTCTGCTGGATGAATTTCAGCCGCATTTCCGGTTTACGGCCCATAAGTCGCTCGACAAGGTCCGCTGTCGTACCGGCCTTCGCCTTGGCATTCCGGCTCGATCGCTTCGACGAGATCAATTCCTCTCCCTCGGGCAGGACGACCCTTAGCAGAGTCCGGGTATCCGGTCGCATTGTCGTTTCCTTCAACTGAGCCGGTGGCATTTCGCCAAGCCCCTTGAAGCGGCTGATTTCAATCTTTCCGCGGCCTGTAAAGGTGGATGCGAGCAATTCGTCCTTATGGGCGTCGTCCCGCGCGTAGACCGACAGGTTTCCCTGGTTGATCCGGTAGAGCGGCGGCAAAGCCAGGTAGAGATTGCCGTCGGCGACCATCTGCGGCATCTCGCGGTAAAAAAACGTCATCAGAAGCGATGCGATATGAGCGCCGTCGACATCGGCGTCGGTCATGATGATGACCCGTTCGTAGCGCAGTTTTTCGCCGTCGTAGTTTTCGCCATAGCCACAGCCAAGGGCCTGAATCAGGTCGGTGATTTCCTGATTGGCGCGCATCTTGTCTTCTGTGGCGCTGGCGACGTTCAGGATCTTGCCGCGCAGCGGCAGGATGGCCTGGGTTTTTCGGTCGCGGGCCTGTTTTGCGGACCCGCCGGCGGAATCACCCTCGACCAGAAATATTTCGGTGCCCTCGGCGCTGCCGGCGGCACAGTCCGACAGCTTGCCGGGCAGGCGAACCTTGCGGGTCGGTGTCTTGCGGGCAAATTCCCGGTCTTTGCGCTTTTGCAAACGTTCTTCTGCACGTTCCAGCACGTGTTCCAGAAGGTCATTGGCCGCTTGCGGGTTGCCGGTCAGGAAATGATCGAAGTGATCCTTTACCGACGTCTCGACAACCTTCGCGACCCCGGGAGAAGACAGTTTTTCCTTGGTCTGGCCCTGGAATTCCGGATCCGGGATAAAAATCGACAGAATGCCGGCAGACCCGCTGATGACATCGTCACCGGTGATGATGCTTGCGCGTTTGTTGCCGGACATTTCGCCATAGGCTTTTAGGCCGCGCGCCAGGGCAGAGCGGAGGCCGGTTTCATGCGTGCCGCCTTCAGGCGTCGGGACCGTGTTGCAATAAGACGCAATGCCTCCATCGCCGCGTTCCGGCCAGGCGAGGGCCCATTCCGCCCGTCCACCGCCGCCGTTAAGGTCGGCTTCACCGGTAAACGGAAGCCCCGTGACGGTCTCGCGACCGTCGAGAGTCATATCGAGATAATCCACCAGGCCACCCGGAAAATGCAGGGTGTCTTTCTCAGGTGTCTCATCCTTGCCTTTGATCAGCTCAGGCGCGCAAGACCAGCGGATTTCGACGCCCTTGAACAGATAGGCCTTCGCCTTGGCCATGGTGTAGAGCAGGCCTGGTCTGAAAGTGGCGGTCTTGCCGAAAATTTCAGGATCGGGCTGAAAGCTGATCGACGTGCCACGTTTGTTGACAGCCTTACCGTTGTCTTTGAGCTTTCCCTTGGGTTTACCCTGGCTATAGCTCTGGGTCCACAGTTTCTTGTCCCGCGCAATTTCGACGTTTAGCTCGATCGACAGGGCGTTGACGACCGACAGGCCGACGCCGTGCAGACCACCCGAGGTCTTGTATGCGTCTCCGCCGAATTTTCCGCCGGAATGGAGCGTCGTCAGGACAACCTCGAGGGCTGATTTATCCTTGAATTTGGGGTGGGGATCGACGGGAATGCCGCGACCGTTATCCCGGACGGTAACGAATCCGTCGGCGCCGAGCTCGAATTCGATCCAGCTGGCGTGGCCGGAGACGGCTTCATCCATGGAGTTATCGAGAATTTCCGCGGCGAGGTGATGAAGAGCGCTCTCATCGGTGCCGCCGATATACATGCCGGGGCGTTTGCGAACCGGCTCCAGTCCTTCGAGTACCTCAATATCCTTTGCGGAATACTGCTTTTTCTTCGACGGGCTATTTTCAAACAGATCAGTCATAAGTCCCTGTATAAACGGAGTGCTTGTCAGTCTGAAGTCACACTTTGCAAGGGTGACGACACAGCATAAGGTGGCGATACACATTCCTACCACGATATATTGTTGAGATCATGACGGATCGTAAGGAACAATCGAATCGCCCGCCGGAAATCGAGCCTGCAATTCGCGCGATTGCCATGCCGGCGGACGCAAATGGCAATGGCGACATCTTCGGAGGCTGGATCATGTCGCAGATGGACCTGGCCGGCGGTAGTGTCGCTTCGGTCCAGGCGCGCGGCCGCGTGGCCACGGTTGGCGTCAAGGAAATCGCATTCCACGTGCCGGTTGCAATTGGCGATGAGGTAAGCTGTTACGCCGAGCTGACCCGGCGCGGAAATACATCTGTGACGACCAATATCGAAGTCTGGGCCCGGCGGCGGAACTTCGATATCCAGGTCAAGGTCACCGAAGGAGAATTTACCTACGTGGCAATCAACGATGATGGGACACCAAAGTCATTGCCGCCGATGGAGGACGCGAAGTGAAAAAGCGGATCGGCCGCATCGTCTGCGTGGGATTAGCGGTAATATTCCTGACTGGTGGACCAGGCCCCGCGGCTGCGGACAAGCCGATGGCCGTCAAGGCGCGGATCATCAAACTCAATAAAACCAGCTATGAAGTGCAGGTTACCGTTCAGCACGAAGATACCAGTTGGGAACACTACGCTGACCGGTGGGAAGTGATCGGTCCGGGCGGGAAGGTGCTGGGCACCCGCGTGCTGTATCATCCCCATATCGGCGAACGGCAGTTCACGCGTAGCCTTCGCGGACTGACAATCCCGGATGGTACAAAGCACGTGATTATCCGGGTGCATGACAAGGCTCATGGTTACGGCCGCGAGCGTCTGATTGCCATGCCGACCGAAAAGAACCGGGATACCGGCTTCAAATAGCCCCTTATCTAATCAGCCAACAAAAAGGGCCGCCCACCGGGCAGCCCTTTCCGTAATTCTGGTCGGTTCGATCAGACGCTGTAATACATCTGGAATTCCACCGGATGCGGCGTGTGTTCGAAACGGTAGACCTCTTCCCATTTAAGCTCGATATAGCCGTCGATCAGGTCGTTCGGGAATACATCGCCCTGGGTCAGGAAATCGCGGTCGGCATCGAGCGCTTCGAGAGCTTCGCGCAGGCTGTGTGCCACCGTGGGAACGCCCTGAAGCTCTTCCGCCGGCAGGTCATACAGATTCTTGTCCATCGGATCGCCCGGATGGATCTTGTTCTGGATGCCGTCGATCCCGGCCATCAGCATCGCCGCAAACGCGAAATACGGATTGGCCGTGGGATCGGGGAAGCGCACTTCGACGCGTTTCCCATTCGGCGATGTCGCATACGGGATGCGGCAGGACGCCGAGCGGTTGCGCGCGGAGTAGGCGAGAAGCACGGGCGCTTCAAAGCCGGGGATCAGACGCTTGTAGCTGTTGGTCGACGCATTGGTGAACGCG
>JABJCS010000347.1 GCA_018665505.1 Alphaproteobacteria bacterium | reverse complement strand
TCTCTGATCGTGTTCTGGCTGTTCGCCAATGTCGTGGTCGTTGAATTGCGGAAGGCGCGGTAACGGCCATGAATATTTTCTCACGCATCGACAATCACTTGCGGGCCTATATCGGTTTAGCCCTCGCGGCGGTCGCTTTCGTCTCCATCAATATCTTTTCTAGTGAAGCCTTGAACGGGGTGCGTGTCGATTTGACCGAACGCTCGCTTTTCACGATTTCCAACAGCACAAAGAAAGTGTTGGCGTCTATCGATGAGCCGATTTTGATGCGGTTCTTTTTCTCCAAGGCCGTGGGCGAAAGCGATCCCGATCTGGCAACACATTTTGAGCGCGTCCACGGATTACTGAAACGCTATGTGGCACTCTCGAATGGGAAGATCAGGCTCGAGATGCATCAGCCTTCGCCCTATTCGACGGACGAGGACATGGCGTTGGCATACAGTTTGTCCGGTGTCGCGACGACCGGCGCGGGGGAGCCGGGGTATTTCGGCCTCGCGGCGGTGAACAGTACCGACGATCAAGCGGTGGTCCCCTTCTTCTCGCTCGAGCGGGAAAGTTTTCTCGAATACGACCTGACTAAGGTCGTCCACTCGCTCGTTAATCCCGTGAAGAAAATCGTCGGTGTAATCAGCACACTTCCGGTTCATGGGCGGCACGCCCCGCCCTTTGGCACCACGCCGCGTTGGCCGATCATGGGGCAGCTCGACCCGTTGTTTGATATTCATGCGCTCGATGCGGAAGTCCGAGTCATTCCCGAAGACGTGGACCTGCTGTTGCTGATCCAACCGACCCGCTTGACCCGCGAGACGCTCTATGCGGTTGAGCAATTCGTATTGAAGGGCGGCCGGGCGCTGATCTTCGCTGATCCATTTTCGGAAGCGCAAAGCATTACCGCCCGCAGTGGCCGGGAATCCGGCAATGACGACATCAATCTGCTGCTCTCCAAGTGGGGAGTTGTCATGGAGCCGGATAAGGTCGCCGCCGATATCGATGCCGCGCGGCGGATCAACATGCCGGTCAACGGGCGACTGCAGGTCTTGGACTATGTGGTTTGGTTGTCGCTACAGCCGAAACATTTCAACCGAAAGGACCTGGTCACAGCCGAGATGAGCCGGATTAATGTCGCGACCCCCGGCATACTGAAACTCACACGATTACCTAAGACGACGGTCACGCCGCTGATGACCACGGGCAACCGTTCCATGCGTATTCCGGTCAGCATGGTCGCGAAGGCGAACCCCGATGCCATCGCAATGTTCCGTGATTTTAAATCCGAAAACCAATCACACATGATCGCGGCCCGTTTGACCGGCGATGTCCGCAGCGCTTTCGCTGACACCCCACCGCCGGGTACCTTGCCGGAGCTCAGGAAAAACCATCTATCGCGTTCCAAGAAGCCGATTGACGTCATCGTCGTGGCCGATGCGGATCTTTTGCATGAGAAATTTTGGGCGGATATGCGGATCGAGGGCGATCAGCAAGTGCCGACGCCGTTCGCCAACAATGCGGATTTCTTAGTCAACGCGCTGGATACCTTAGCCGGTGGTGAAGAGTTGATGGGGCTTCGCGCACGTCGCGAGTCCAGTCGGCCGTTCGAATTGGTCGCCCAAATCCGCCGAGAAGCGGAGCGGCGCTATCGCTCGAAAGAGCGCGAGCTGATCGACCGGATCAATGAAACCCAGGATGAGGTCGATTCCCTATTGGCCCGTGAAGGGGCCGTGGTCGGGGCGGATGTTCTGAGCACGAAAGAGCGTACGCGGATCGATACGTTGCGCCGCGAAATTGTCTCAATGCGGCGTGAATTACGTGGCGTGCAACATGCATTGCGCGAAGATATCGAACAGCTCGATGCGACATTGAAATTCCTCAATATCGGCGCGATGCCGATTGTCTTGGCGCTCCTCAGTCTCTTGGTGATCTTAGTGCAGCGGGTGCGCCGGAAGGCGGCGGTCTGATGCGGCAAAAGACACTCGGTATTCTCACCCTACTCGTCGTCGTATGCATCGGCGCGGCGTTTTTCGCCTATAGCCGGAGTGCGGAAGATCCACGCTATGGGCAGGTCGGCGAGACGGTGTTCCCAGGGCTTATCGAGCAGGTGAATGACGTTAGCGAATTCACGGTCGTGAGCGCGCAAGGCAAATTGTCGATGCATCGCGAGGGAAAGACCTGGCGCATTCGCGAGAGCGACGACCACATAGCCAGTCCGAACGAGATTTCGAAGGCCATCATCGGCGTCGCGGAGCTGTCCTATTTCGAGCCGAAGACAGAGCGGGCCGATCGCTATGTTCGCCTACAATTGGAAGAGCCGAGTGCGAAACAATCGAAGAGCAAGCGGATCATCTTGAAAATCGACGGGAAGACGGTGGCCGATCTCATCGTCGGACGGGAAAAACTGTTCCTGCCGGGCCGCACAGTCGGTGGCGTTTATTTCCGGTTGCCCGGCACCCCGTTAAGCTGGCTCGGCCAAGGGAACCCCGAGGCTGGAGGGACCGCGAAAGATTGGCTCGCCCGCGAGATCGCCGATATTGACGGCAAACGGGTCAAGCGCGTGACCGTCAGGCACCCCGACGGTGCCGTCGTGACGGTCTCCAAACCGACGCCGATGGCGACTAAATTCTCGCTGGCGGATATTCCCCAAGGTATGAAGCTGAAATACAACAGCGATGCGGATCATATCGGCGAGATCCTCGATCAACTGGAAATGGAGGACGGCCGTCGCGTCACATCGGTCAATGTCGATTGGACTGGGGCTTTGGTGGCCGAACTGGAAACATTCGACGGGTTGCGTGCGGTCGTTGAGACGGTGACGCGGCAAAATGTCCACTGGCTTCGCGTGCGTTTCCAGGGCGCTACCGGTGACGCCTTGCAGGAAGCGAAGGCATTGTCATCCCGGACTGCCGGGTGGGTCTACATGATGCCTAAATATGAAATCGTCCCGATCCTGCGGCGCATGCAGGACCTGTTGGTGCCCGAAGGTACGAGTAGTTAGCACGAAGCCTTAACGTAGCGTCTCAATAGTAGTATCAGGGGCAGCCGCGATTTCTGTGAACATCTTTGTCAAAATGGCCGAGGCAAAAGAGCTGTGGTTCTTCGTCTCATCAATGCTGCCCGAGGCTTCGACGACAAACGCGAGTTCGAGGTCGACAGGTGTAGGGCGTTCAGAGGCGGCAACCGCCTTTGTGAGCGCCGCGAGAGGGATTCGAGCGCGGACTATCCTAAAATGAAGTGTAATGACCGGGTTGCCGGTATGCCAATCATCGATAAACTCATTATCAGAAGATGTGACCCTGTAGATCGGGAGGATTGCTGAGATGCCGAGCGACGATATCAAGAAAGTCCGTGAGATGATCGCGGGTCTTCCACCCCGGACCGGAATGTCGATACCGGAGCGCCGCGCCACCATGGATGCGTGGGACAAGGCCTATCCGGTGGCGGATGACGTCACCGTTGCGTCGGCGAAAGTTGCCGAAGTCCCGGTTGAATGGATTACCGCTCCGAACGCGAGCGAAGATGCGGTGCTGCTGTTTCTGCATGGTGGCGGGTATGTGATTGGCTCCCCCGACTCGCACCGTCATCTTGTCGCCAACCTGTCCGAGGAAACCGGCCTGCAGGGCTTGTTGGTGGATTATCGTTTGGCACCGGAAGATCCGTTCCCGGCGGCGGTCGAGGATGCTATTTCCGTCTACGCGGCATTGCTGACCCATGGTTTCGAGGCGGAAGAGATCGTGGTTGCGGGGGACTCCGCGGGGGGCGGCCTTGTGGTCGCGATGATGTTGGCGATACGCGACGCCAATTTGCCACTGCCGGCGGCGGGTATTTGCCTCAGCCCGTGGAACGATCTGACGGGGACCGCGAAGAGTTTGGAGACGAACGCATCCGTTGATCCCACGGTCACAAAGGAATCTCTGGATTTTTTCGCCGGTGAATATCTCGGCGAGGAAGACGCGCAAAACCCCTATGCATCGCCTTTGTTTGGTGACTTTACGGGCTTGCCGCCGTTGCTGATACAAGTGGGATCGGTGGAGGTTCTGCTCGACGACGCTGTGATGCTGGCCGAGCGCGCGAAAGAAGCGGGGGTCTCCGTCACGCTCGAAATTTGGGACGAGATGATCCACGTCTGGCACCGCTACTACCCGGTCTTGCAGGAAGCGCGAGAAGCGAATGCTCGGATCGGTGAATACGTGCGCGGTATCGTTTCCGTAAACGCTGCGGCGGCGGAGTAGCATACGCAAAAGGGGAGAATGGTTGTGAGCAGTTGGCGAACACGCGAAGCGCAGGCGCTAACGGCTGATAATTTGGAAGCGCTGTTCCGTAACGAAATCCCGGCGATCCGCATCCCCAGCTTTGCGACACCTGCCGAATGTGGCGCCTTCGCCGATGGATTGCGTCAATGCGACCTGCATGTGGTGAAGGGGGCAACGGATCATTCCTCGCCGTCTTTCGAAGCCCAGAAGATCGCCTTCATTGGGCTGACCCAATACGAGTTCAAATACCGCCCGATCGAAGACTATCTCGATGCGGCGGATACGGCGCGGGCGGAAGTGGCTCCGGTCTTCGAGGCTGCGTTCGATCCCGTGGAGCGGTTAATGGCGTGCTTGCGCGATATTACGGACACCAGAGTTGAGATCGCCGGTGATCCAGGTGGGCGTCGCTACTCCGCGACCATCATCCGCAGTTCCAACGAAGGCCTAGCCCTGCACGCGGATTTCGCTCCTTATCAGGCACCGCAACTCACCGTTACCGAATGCGTCGCGCAGCTGGCATGGAACTTTTACGCCGAAGTGCCCGAAAGTGCGGGCGGACATACGATCGTTCACAACAGCCCGTGGACTTGGGAGCGCAGCTGCGACGGTGAGATCGCGGAGAATTATCCGCTCTCCTATGCAGAAGTCGAAGGTGCGGAGACCTTCACTTTTTCGCCGTGCGAAGGTGAAATTGTGATGTTCAATTCGCGCAACCCGCACGAAGTCATCCC
>JABJCS010000346.1 GCA_018665505.1 Alphaproteobacteria bacterium | reverse complement strand
TGCCGCCGCCCCAATGAATGTGTTTCACGGGACGTCTTTGATCGAGAGCTTCCAGTGTGAGCCGCAGTTCCGCCATGAGCGTCTCGGCATAGGCGCGCACTGGGGCTTCTCGCAGCGTCGCTTTGGTATGACATCCGCAATATTGGCAGATCGCGGTGCAATACGGGATGTGCAGGTAAAGCGATAGTGCGGCCTGCGCGGGTAGCGCTGTCAGCCAGTCGCCATATTCTTTCCCGTCGATTTTGTCTTTGAAATGAGGTGCTGTTGGGTAAGAGGTATAGCGCGGAACGGACTGCGCCGCGTATTTTGAAAGTTTTGGATCCATGGCCGGGAGCATAGGCGTTCTCGCCACCTATGCGTTGATCGAGATCAAGTCGCCAGTAGCTCGAAATTCGGCAATCCGATATCCCAGAGCATTCTCGATTGCCGGGCCCATCCGCTGGCGACCCGGTGTCGAAAAGGCCTTATTGCGAGTGCGTTGAAGCCACATAAATCGTCGAGCATCGACGTTGCGCAGCTGTGCCAAAGGTCGGCCGCCCACTTTGAGAGTTCGTGCCGGGATTCCGCGGACATGAGGCGAACGATATCTCGCGATACGAGTTTTCTAAATGCGACATGGCGCGCTTCGTCCGGGCCAACACGATGATGGATCGCATCGAGAAGAGGGCAGGCGACGCTAGCTCAAGTTTGTGTGACGGCCCTGTGAGTTACGAATTCCGGCTGTTCGATTGCGCGATTTCAAGCAGCTTCTCGTGAACCGCGTCAGAGATCTCCACTTCGTCCGCTTCGATCTTGCGACGGCGCTCCGTGATGGATCGGTCGTAGGGCATACGGACCGATGGGCCGCCTTCGACGGGGCGGGTCTTTCGGACTTCTGCCGCATAATAGGCGACATTCGCCTTATACTCTTCCGCCGGCATCAATAGGTCGGCCCGCATCATCACGAAAAGACAGCCATAACCGAACATACCTTCAGGGATTGGGGCGACATTGCACATGGTGCCGAGCAATTGGACGGCGATGGCCAATCCCGATCCTTTGTGACCGCCCCATGCGGTAAAGGCACCGGTGAGAGCGGCGGCCGGGTCGGTGGTCGGATGTCCCGCGTCGTCGTAGGCGGTACCTTCGGGGATTTCCTCACCCAGGCGCTCGGCGAGCACGACCTCACCGTGCATGATGTTTGACGTGCCGATGTCCCAGATCACCGGATCATCCGTCGACGGAAATCCATAGCAGATAGGGTTGGTTCCGAAGCGGCCTTCCGTCCCACCGAAGGGAGCTGTGTTGGGCGCTGCGTTAGAGGCGATCATGGAGACGAGATCGCGCTTCGCCGCCATCTCCGCAAAGAACGACAGCATACCAGTGTGCCAGGTATCACGAGCACCAACGACG
Source organism: Alphaproteobacteria bacterium (assembly GCA_018665505.1). The sequence goes on along the minus strand of JABJCS010000346.1, from coordinate 1,915 downwards.
GCCATGCCGTGCTCAGAGGCCTTCTCGATGCACAGGTCCGATGCGCGACGGGCCACCAAATATCCGATCGTGTTGCGGCCATCGATCAATGCGGATAGTGGCGTCTCATGAACCACTTCGATGTCACCGCGCTCGTAACCCGGTTTCGTTGTGCGTTCGAAAACGCTGAGGGTACGGGCGAGACCGCCGTAGTCGAGGCCCCGAAGTTCCGTATCCATGATATGCTCGGTGATCGTGGCGGCCTCCTCTTCCGTATAACCGGCGGCTGCCAGGGCTCGTTCCGAGAGATGTCTGGCTTCGTCCACAATGAGTTTCATTGGCGCTTACTCCTGATAGTCGCGAATGATACGGGTGTAGGACGATTTGTTCGCGCCATCGACCAAGAGCGAGACTCCGTTTACGTAGGACGCGCGCGACGACGCCAAATACACGATGGTATCGGCGACTTCGTCGGCGTCGCCCCAAGGGCCGAACTCTTTTACGATCTTTTCACGCCGCGCCAGCGCCACGGCCTCGTCGTAGTCGTTGCCACCGGATTCACGTTCCCATTTGTCGAAACGCTCCGGCGTGATGACGACGCCAGGGACGACGCAATTTACGCGGATGTTGTGGGGTCGCAGTTCATCGGCAAGGTCTGTCGTGAACCGCAGCTCTGCTGCTTTCGCAGGGCCGGTACAGGTTGAGCCCGGCGGATTTGCGGCTTGATATGCCGTCCGACCCGAGACATTGATGATCGCTCCCCCGCCGGTTTTCATCATCATCGGGACAACGCGCTGCGAAAGACGGAATTGGGCGAAGAAGTTAATCGCCATGCCATATTCGAGGTCTTCGTCGCTGACCTCAAGGAAGGGTTTGTAGGTGCCCGTACCGGCATTGTTCACGAGAATATCGACACGGCCATATCGGTCCCGCATAAAGTCCGTTAGACGATCTAGATCGCCGACGACGGTGACGTCCGCGGCAATTGCGGCGATATCGCCCCCTGTTTCTTTGGCGATGGTGTCTTTGGCAATTTGCAGGTCGTTTTCACGCCGTGCAGAGATAACCACTCGCGCACCTTCACGAGCAAATAAGTAAGCGGCGGCGTATCCAATGCCCTTACTTGCGCCGGTGACGACCACCACCTTATCTTTTAAATCTAATTCCATGCCCGCACCCATTTCTTGTTTAGGAAAGAAATCGGGTGACTGTGTTACAATAACCAGCCCTCAATTCAAGGGACACTCATATAAGGCCAGTGGGCGGATTTACTCAGCGGCGTCCTGAACGCCACCTTCGTCATAAATCGTGTTGTATTCCCGATCCATGGTGATGGGCATTTCATAGAAGTCGACCTTCGGAGGATGCCCGTATTTCTCTGTCATATAGGCGGTCCAACCGTCGCTATATGCCTGATCCGCCGCTTCTTGCGATTCCCAGAGATATGCGCCTCCCCCTAAGCCTTCTCGGTACAAGGCGTTTTTGCGAAGAAGTCCTTCGGTGGCCATATAACGCGGAATCGAATCGCGAAACATCTGTATTGCCGTCGGGCGGTCCGTTCCCTCGGGCAGGTTATACGTAACGACTGCTAAAATTTTCGTCATGACTAACTCCAACTGTCCGTAAAGTTACTATACCACGGGGAAAATTATTCATGAAAAGAAAATCGAATTCTGTGGTGTTTAAAGTAAATGAATATATTTATTTCGAGTATTATGTTAAAATAATTAAAAATATTTAATTTATATTAAAGTAATAAATGAAATAGACTTGTTATTTAAAATCAATCAAAACAATAGATTTTTGCCTATTCAAATTTAAAAAAGGGGCTGTCCCAGATAACTAGCCCATATTTGTTCTAACCCATTGCCTTAGCTGCGATAATTGGGCTGATGGGTCACTGTTGTTAAAACGCCACTCGCACTCCTTTAAGAAT
>JABJCS010000345.1 GCA_018665505.1 Alphaproteobacteria bacterium | reverse complement strand
GGGCAAGGCTGGATGGGTGCCAGTATGATGCCAAAAGATTTGCCGGAGAAATTAGCGTTATTGGATAACTTACTCGCCGAACATGACCGCAAACGGTCAGACATTAAGGTTTACACGTTGCCGAATATCGCACCGAAAGCAGATCTATTCCCGCAGTACGAAGACCTTGGAGTTGAGCAAGTCATCCATCTGGTGCCAATGAAGAACATAGATGACGTCCACCAACGTCTCGACACCATGGCAAAGATGGCATTCGGTTGATCCTGCGTTGTAGGCATACTCGTATAACGAGACACAATATATGGTACGGTTGAGAAGAAGTTTCTCTTAAATCTCATTAAATCCTAATTTTTATTGAAAATATTAATGTCGGAATTTTTCTCACCGGGGCGATTATGCGGGGAATTGTCAGATGCTTAGTTTGCTTTGCTCAACTGGAATCGACCTTTGGTTCTTATACGAAGAAGCCAATCTGACGGAAGACGTCCGGGTCTATAAGAAATGCGAACGCTGCGGAAAGATGACCGCGATCAAAGAGCGCCGCACCGAGACAAGAGAGAAGAAGAAAGCGGCGTAGCCGTTCCGGTCAGAGACCGCTTCGGACTTTCGGCGCGACTTCTTCGGCGAAGAGTCGCATGCAATCCAGCGTCGCCTCTTTCGGCATGCCTGCCCAATCCATGCTCATGATCAGATGATTGGTTCCGACTTGCCGGTGCAGATCGATAATCTGCTCCGCGACCTCGTCGGGAGAGCCCAATAGGAAACGGTCACCGATCAAATCACCGAAGGCTTGGTCGAGTTTAGAATCGTCATCGGGCAATTCGTCGCTTTGGCCCCAATCGGTATAGTTCTCGTATTTGCCCGCGAGATAAGGCCCACAGAGCCGCAAGGCCTCGGCCTTTGTGGGCGCGACGAATACTTCGCGTCGCATTGGGAGCTCGTCCGGAAACGGCTTTCCCGCCGCATCAAGAGCCCGCTTGTACACATCCATCTGCCGAATCACGGTCGAGATGGCATTATGCGGATTGATGTACCAGCAATCACCCATATGCGCTGCTCGTTCGATGGCCGGGTCCGCGTTGGCGCCGATCCAGATCGGCGGATGGGGCCTTTGTAGGGGTTTCGGGAGACAAGTCGCTCCGTCCAATTCAAAATGCGAGCCGACCATGTCGACCGCGTCCTCCGTCCATAGACGCTTGAGGGCGATCAGGTTTTCCTCAAATCGTTTAACCCTCTCCTTACGATTCGTCCCGAACGCCTTGAGTTCAACCTCTCGATAGCCCAGCGCCGCGCCGACGATGAGTTTGCCGCCACACATGACGTCGATCGTCGCCAGCTGCTCCGCGATATCGAGTGGCTTATGCATCGACAGGAGGATAATGCCCGCATTTAGCCGCATGTTCGGTGCTTCCGCCGAGAGCCGCGCCAGGATCGGAAATTGCTGGAACGCCTGATAGGGCGCGGTGCTGTAATGGGATGTCTTGGTAAGCGATTCATAGCCTAACGCATCGGCAAGTCGCACCAGTTCCATTAAGTCCGCGAATTTATCGCTGATATCCACGTCCCTCGGATATTGGGTCCGCAACGCAATCCCGAACTGAAAATTAGTCGCCACTTCTCGTCTCCCGCCGGTCAAAATCCATCTTTCCGATAGAGCTAATGCCCACCCGCGCCAAATCCACGTGAGTAGCGTTACACGCGCCCGCGCGCATATTCGTCCCGGATCCCCTCTTCCACAGACAACCGCGGCTCAAATTCCATATCCTCGCGGATACGATCGATGGATACCCGCAATCCACTGTGGGATGCTCCGGTAAACTCAACTGACCCCGCCTCCGGGACAGCTCGGCAGATCGCTCTGTGGAACTCCTTCAAGCTGACATAATTCTCCAACAAGCCCGCGATATTATACGCCCGATGCGTCAAACCTTGCTGATCCAGCGCACGTATCGTCGCCTCCGCCGCGTCTTGCACATATATATATTGAAAGCATTCGTCGCCGCTCGCACCGTCGAGCGTCACGTCTTGGCCCCACATGGTTTGTTTCAGGAGGTGCCGCAGGCCGGACATCCCACTGCCGCGAACTTCTCCCCCAGGCCCGAAGACACCGCCGTAACGCAGCGCCACGTAATCGAGCCCGTGTAAAGCACAAAAGCGCGCGCAGAGTGCTTCGCCAAGTTGTTTCGTCTGGCCATACAATGAGACAGGACCGATGGGTGGTGTATCTTCCGCGAAGACAATATTACCGGATCCATAGAGCGCGATACTACTGGCAAAGGCAAAACGACGAACCCCACACGCCACCGCTGCGTTGAGCAAATTCAATGTGCCGTTCACATTGACTTCGGTGGCGATGCCGGGCTCGCGCTCGCAATCTTCGCTGAGAAATGCTGCCAGATGAATGATCCGGTCGGCACCGCATTCACGCACTATTTCCTCAACAGCGCCGCCTTCGCAAATGTCTCCTTGGACGACGATCGCTCCATTAATTTCCCGTCTGCTCCGCGACAGAACGACAACCTGTTCGCCCCGCCCCAGCAGTTGTGCGACCAGTTCTGATCCGATCAGACCGGTACCACCTGTCACCAATATCGCCATGAATTCCGCTCTCCACAAAAACGATCTAACAAGCGGCCTGCAAGACCGCTCCCTTCAAGAGGCGTCGAAAGCCGAACGGCTTTTTCACCACCGCGGCATCTACCTCGACGACGATTGCATCGACGACCCAATCCCCGGCGGAGTTCAAACGCCAAAGGTTAGATGCCCGCTCCCCGCCAAATGCGCGGTCGACGCACAATCGCCCGGTGTCGCCGTGGACGAGAAGAACCGGTTTCCTCAGTGCCGCGCTTTGCGATATCAGGGCATCTCGCAAGGCCGCGAACCCATCACATTTAGAGCGATGCTTACGGCTGCAATCTCGCGTCCAATTTACCCGGCTGATGTCAGCCTGCATGGCGATGACCAACGCCTTTACGTCAGGTTTAGATGCCGCTGCAAAAGCCGCCTGGAGCCATTTCGAGTTGGCCGCATCGCGCGCATCGAGTGCTTTCGATTTGTCGTCTAGCTCGATTTGTCGTCGCCCATTATTCGTGCCAACGACATGAAGAGTCGCGAATTGAATGCCGTCGTGTCGCCAAGTCGCATTCTCCGGATACCCGGACTGAGCCTCATATCGCCACGCATCGGACACAGGTACCGGTTCGGTAAAGAACACTTCCCGCAACCGAGTGAGCCGCTTCATTTCCGATATCGGGTTGCTCAGCTTGTCGCGGTCGCAATCCGTCCAATCGTTGTCGCCCGGCGTATAAAAAACCCGACCCGGTATCAAGCTCATGATCCGGTCGTGGGCGGAAATGAGGCCGGCTTCCGTGCAATCAGCACCGCCGGCCTTGAAGTCACCGAGATGAATGGCAAAAGGGAAATTCCCGGCCGCGATCGCCGGGCGAATTTCGCTCTCCAGCACACGCGCTTGATCTTCGCTATACGGTAAGTCGCCGACGACAACGAAACGAACCGGTTCCGCCGAAACACCGAAACAACCCAAAACCACGTAAAGAAAAGCGAGGGTAAAGACCGAATAATTCTTCATCTACAGATAAATTCCTTCTGGAAGCGCGCCGCTTGCGTTTGCGGAAATGTTCGTCGACCATACGCGTCAGTTATGTCGGACAAAAGACTTCTCATCGTCGCCCATGCACCCTCACCGAACACTGCTCGGTTGTTGGCTTCAGTGGTGCACGGCGCCACCAACCCCGATATCGAGGGCGTCGATATTGTTGCGAAAAGCCCGTTCGATACCGACGCCGACGACGTGATGGCGGCCCACGGCATTATTCTCGGGACAACCGAAAACCTCGGATACATGAGCGGTGCGTTGAAGGATTTCTTTGACCGAATTTACTACCCTTGCCTCGAAGCCAAGCAGGGGATGCCCTATGCTCTTTATATACGTGCGGGGCATGATGGCACCGGCACGCGCCGTGGAGTGGAGACCATCGTGACAGGCCTTCGCTGGAAAGCGGTACAGGAGCCCTTGATCATGCGGGGCGATTGGCAGGATGGGTTTATTGAGCCTTGCGAGGAGCTCGGCATGGCAATGGCCGCCGGATTGGAAGCGGGCATCATCTAGGGAGAATTTGCGGCAATGATAGATATCCCTCGTCAATCCTGGACTTATTTGGAGTTCGTGCGCCGCCGGGCGGAACAGTACGGCGACCGGATATTTTGCACGTTTTCCGACGGCGACATCCTGACCTTCGCCGAGTTTGAGTCAGCAACGAATGCTTTGGCGTCCGCGCTTGCCGGTCTAGGGGTCGATCGCGGCGACCGTGTCGTCGGCATGATGTACAACAGTAAAGCGTTTCTCCTGGCCATGGTCGCCGTCCACAAACGCGGCGCGATCTTCGTACCTATCAACACGGAATTAAAAGGCGCTTTTCTAGAGCATCAAATCCGCAATATAGAACCTTGCGCTGCCTTCGTCGGCGATGAACTGCGACCCGTTTTCGACACCATCTCCATCGACGGACTGAATATCGAGGCCACCATCTCGATCGAGGGGAACGGCGAACCGTTGACGGGCAGCCGAGCTATTACATTCGCCGATCTGCTGGGGACGCAAGCGCGGCCCGAAGACGTCGTCGAGGCCGAGGCCCACGACATTTGCATGATCATGTTCACGTCCGGCACGACAGGCCCCTCCAAAGGCACTCTGATGCCTCATGCGCACAGCATTCTATTCGGCTTCGGAGCGGGACGCGCACTGAAGATGACACCCGAAGATTGCATGTTCATCTGCATGCCGTTCTTCCACGCGATGGGCCTGATGTTGCAGCTTACGTCTTGTCTGGTCTATGGATCGAGCGCGCATGTGATCCGCCGATTCTCCGCCACCACATGGCTCGATGAAATTCGCGCCTGCAAAGCAACTTTAACGTATGGCCTCGGCGTGATTCCGGAGTTCATCTTCCGGCAACCGCCGAGCCCCCACGACAAGGATCACAATCTACGTTCCATGGTCGCTGTCCCGATTGGCGAAGATTGGGGAGCCCCATTTGAGGAACGTTTTGGCCTGCGTCTGGTGCAGGCTTACGGCATGACCGAATGCAATATACCCGCTTACGGCAGACTCGAAGACCCGATCATGGCGGGCTGTGCCGGACATATCGATGACGACTTCTTCGAAGTGAAGATCGTCGACGCCGATACTGACGAGGAAATGCCAAAAGGCGAGGTCGGCGAAATCGTTGTTCGACCGACCCAACCCGCCTGCTTCATGCAGGGATATTATAATATGCCGGAACGCACCGTCGAAGCTTGGCGGAACCTTTGGTTCCACACTGGTGACGCGGGACGGTTCGACAAGGAAGGGCGGCTTTTCTTCATCGATCGCATCAAGGACTGCATCCGGCGGCGCGGCGAAAACATCTCTGCCTTCGAGGTCGAACAAGTCATCAACAATCACCCGGACGTCGCCGAAAGCTGCGTCATCGGTGTGCGCGATGCGGACGCCGGCGGCGAGGAAGAAGTGAAAGCATGTGTTGTTTCCGTTGGAAATGGCGTGGATCCAACGTCAATTCTGGATTGGTGTGTCGAGCGTATGCCGCGCTATGCGGTTCCCCGCTATATCGAATATGTCAGCGAATTGGATAAAACGCCTACGGGCAAGCTGCAAAAACAAGGATTACGCGACGCCGGGATCACACCGGACACATGGGACCGGGAGGACGTTGGATACGTCGTGCCGAGGTAGGCCACCCTCACGCCAACCCTCTCCCGAAAGCAGGAGAGGAATCGCAATTTCAGTCCGATAACCTTGTCATTCCCGCGAAGGCGGGAATGACAGGTCGAATTTACTCAGTCTCGTGCGAATCTCCGGTTCGCTTGCGGGAGTAAAGAGCGAGACGGCCGCTACCCTTTCCCGTCGATCCCAACCTGATAGGTCGACGGTGTCATATCTTGGATCGAACTCGCGCGCTTGGAGAGCCAATAGGATTGTTGTGGCGGCACGCTTTCGAAGTCCCGTTCCACGCCCAGTTTGCGCGCCGCATCCATCGGCCAATTCGGGTTATATAGAATTTCCCGCGCCAAGGCGACTAAGTCCGCCTGTCCTTTCTGTAAAATCTCCTCCGCCTGATCCGCATGGACGATCATGCCGACAGCCATGCTCATGACGCCGCTTTCCGCTTTGAGCTTCTCCGCATAGGGAACTTGGTAATTATATCCCGGTCGCATATCCGCACCGACGACGGGGCTGCCCATCATACCGCCGGAGCTGCAATCGATCACGTCGACCCCCATGGGGCCGACAAGCTTCGCCAAGGCCACGCTCTCATTCGGACCCCAGCCTGCATTGTCTTCCACGGAAAGACGCATGAAGAGTGGCTTACCGTCGGGCCAATTGGCGCGCACGGCCTCGGTCACTTCCATGGCGAAGCGCATCCGGTTGATTTCAGAGCCGCCATATTCGTCATTGCGGACATTGGCGTGCGGCGAGAGGAACTGGTGGATCAGATAGCCATGGGCGGCGT
>JABJCS010000344.1 GCA_018665505.1 Alphaproteobacteria bacterium | reverse complement strand
CCTCAGGAGGGTGAAATGACAACCAACGAGCCAATCGACGAACTGGATTTCGTCGCCTATGTGGACAATGAACTGGATCAGGATCGTATTCGGGAAGTCGAATCTTGGTTGTCGACCCATCCGGATGACGCTGCGAAGGCCCACGCCTACAAACTACAAAATATTCTCTTAGGCTCGCTTCACGAAGAGATCCTAAGCGACCCCTTACCCGCGGCCTTGGAAGCCACAGTGTCTCAAAACAAACGCGCTATCATCGACCGGAGCTGGATGCGGATTGCCGCGACGTTTTTGCTCGTGACACTCGGGGGATTAGCGGGTTGGGGCATCAACGGCATGAAAAGCGCGGACGGCGTCACCGAGCGCAAGTTCGTAAATCAGGCTTTGAAAGCACATGTGGTTTTCGTCTCGGGCGGTCCCAATGTGCACGAGACGGCCATCGGAAGCGGCGACCGGCTGACCGATGTATATTCGCGACAGTTCAATCATCCAATCAAAGTTCCGAACCTGGCCGGTGCGGGTTTCCAGGCCACCGGCAGACGCTTGGTGAACGACAAGGGCGTGCCGACCGCACAGTTCATGTACAAGGACCCCGCTGGTCGTATGGTCACGCTATACGTGCAAGCTGGTTTCGACCGATCCGACATGACGTTTCGCCTCCTCGCGGAGGACGACATGGTCGCTTTCTATTGGTCGGACGGGCCGTTGGCCTACGCGTTGACCGGATCGATGGAGCGGGGCGACCTGCTCGACCTGGCTCGGATGGTCTACGAAAAGCTTCCCGGCCAAGAGAAACTAACGAACTGATCCGCACCCTTATTTCGAAGGCTCCGAAAATGATTCGCTATTTCAATATTGTCTGTCTCTCCGTCGCGGTATTATTCGCGGGCCTCTCAACTGACAGCGCCGCCGCCGAGAAGAAACTATCCTTAATGATCGTTGCCGGTGGCTGTTTCTGGTGCGTTGAATCCGATTTCGACCATGTCACTGGTGTCGTCGAGACAATTTCGGGATACACGGGCGGTCACCTTAAGAACCCGACCTACCGGGACGTCACCTCCGGCGGCAGCGGGCATTTGGAAGTGGTCGCGATCAAATATGACCCCGAGAAGACCGACTACGCAACATTGCTGGATGTCTTCTGGCGCAGCGTCGACCCGACCGATGGCGGGGGTCAGTTCTGCGACCGGGGAGAAAGCTATTCGACCGCAATTTACACCACGTCTCCGGAACAAAAGAAATTGGCCGATGCTTCCAAGGCGGCCCTTGAGGCATCGGGAGTTCTAAAACGCTCGGTCGCGACCAAGATCGTGGATGCCAGCACATTCTACCCCGCCGAGGATTACCATCAGAATTACTATCGCACTAATCCCTTGCGGTATAAATTCTATCGCTTCAATTGCGGGCGCGATCAACGCATCACTGATCTTTGGGGCGACGAAGCACATAAGGGTATCAAAAAACATTAGGAACCTCGGTGGAAATCACTCCTGATTTCTCCGGCCAACATCACGACCATTTGTTCCCACGCAAGCTCGTTCGCGTTGCATTTCCATCTAGCCGTTCACTAAGCTGTACGACCGTATTCTGATTGAGGGGAACGTCACTTGCCAAGTGTCGGGGGACACACGGAACGGCAGCCACGCATCATGATCGTCGATGACGATGGCATCCTGCGAGAGAATATTGCCGAAATATTATCCGAAACTGGGTACGAAATACACCAAGCTATAACCGGCGAGGAAGCCGTAAATCTCATCGCCCTAGAATCCTTCGACCTCATCGTCACCGATATCTTTATGCCCGACATAGATGGGATCGAACTCATCCGAAAACTCCTTAAAAGGGACAATGCAACCCGCGTGTTGGCGATGACGGGACATTCCGGAGACGTCGATTATCTTGAAGTCGCCGAAGCCTTGGGCGCCCGCCACACTTTGCGCAAGCCTTTCCGCAGCCAGGAATTACTGGACGCCGTTACGCAATGCTTGAGCGAGCTATCAATACCACTCAAAGAATCCTGACCCGGCACCAAGGCCGTTTGAAATTCGTCCCTACAATTGCGATCAATCGCAACGCCTGATAGCGTGGCATTCACAAATGGAATGCACATTTCAGGGAATTATCGGATGCCAAACGCGATTGACGAAGTGATGGCAGTTCGCGGGAAAGGAATGCCCGCAAACGATCAAATGAAAATCACCGGGGCAGATCCGGTCTTCTCCACGAAGTTCAAGATCGGGGAGACCTGCGCCGCCGTCATCGCCGGGATCGGCACCGCGGCCTCCGATATTTGGGAGCTGAAAACCGGCCGTCCCCAGAGCGCAGCCATCGACGTGCGCCACGCCGCCGCGGCTTTGCGCAGCACCGGCTACATGCAGCAACCGGGTTCCGATGGCTTCTTCGCCGAGATTCCTCTCGATGATCACAACGACATGCGCCGTATTACACAGCCGTGGCCGACGAAGGACGGGCGCTGGTTTTTGCCACATTTCGGCCTGCCGAATTTGCGCGACCGGGTGCTCGGCGTGCTTGGGTGCGAACCCAATCCCGATTCCGTCGCCAAAGCAGTCTCTCAATGGGATGCAATGGACCTCGAAGCCGCCATTGACGAAGCCCGTGGATGTGGCGGCATGGTCCGGACCAACGCGGAATGGATGGCGCATCCGCACGGCCAAACCTTAGCCGCGAAACCCATCGTCGAGATCATCAAGATTGCCGATAGCGATCCCGAACCCATGCCGGCGGGCGACCGACCACTCTCGGGCATCAAGGCGCTCGATCTCACGCGAATATTGGCGGGCCCCATCGCGGCGCGAACGCTAGCCGAACACGGCGCTGACGTTCTAATGGTGACGACCGAGGGGCTACCGCAAATTCCCCATCATGTGATGGACACAAGTCACGGCAAACGCAGTTGCTATCTGGATTTAAAGAATTCGGATGACGCTGCGACTCTCAAAGAGCTCGCCGGTTCCGCTGATGTGTTCTCGCAAGGCTATCGCCCCGGCATCATGCAGAAACTGGGCTTCGGGCCGGAAGAATTGGCGGCGCACCGACCGGGCATCGTCTATGTCTCGATCAGCTGCTTCGGCGCGGACGGTCCCCTCAGTCATCGCGCCGGATGGGAGCAAGTCGCGCAGACCGTTACCGGCATCTGTCACGAAGGCCTGCCCGACCGACCGGCGCTCCTGCCCGCCGCCGCATGCGATTACACAACCGGTTATCTGGCGGCATACGGCGTGTTATTGGCCCTCGCTCGCCGCGCCGTCGACGGCGGCAGCTATCACGTCCGGGTATCGCTCTGCCAATCCGGGATGTTGATTTACCGCCAAGGCAATGTCGTCTTCAATGAGCCCGAAATGGATTTGAGTGACGCGGAACTCGATACCTTGCGCATTGAAACGGCACCCAAAGTCGGCCTACTGCGTCACTTGGGCCCGGTCCTTCAATTAAGCGAGACACCACCGCGCTGGATGCGGCCGACACCGGTTCTCGGGGGTGACAGGTCGGAATGGCTCGATGACGTGGATGCCGCGGTCGCAGCGGAATAAAATTCAGACCTCGGGGTCGCGGCAGCTCAGGATTTCGTGGAGGCGTTTGGGTGTGATGACGCAGCCGCGAAAATTGCAGCGCCAGAGTTCCGCGTTCTCCATCTCCACATTCGATAGGTTCGTGTTGCGGAGATCGGCATGGCTGAGGTCGGCGTTCGAGAGACGCGCATTATGTAGATTGGCGCTCACCAAGCTCGCATCAGAAAGATTCGCTCCGCGTAAATCGCAGCCCTGCAAGTCGGCGCGGTCGAGGTCGGCGTTATGCAAATCCGCATCCCGCAAATCTCGATCGCGAAGATTCGCCCCGGTCAGGTCACGGCGCGACAGATCGGCCCTCTGCCCGGTGCCTACGTCTTCCAGCCATTTCTTATGCTCTGCAACGACGACGTCGATATTTATTTCGTCAAATTCTTCCGACATGGCACTCTCCTTGGTTATAATCCACTATCGACGGTTCGCGCGTGGAATCAAGACTACTGAGCCGGTTTTCAATTCTCATCGGAGACAAGTATGCCACGTTTAGAGACCCGCCCCTTGCAGAAAAATCTCGGCACGGAGGTTTTAAATATCGACCTCGCGGGGCTCGACGAGGAAACCTTCAGCCTCGTCCGCCAAGCTTGGCAGCGGGACCCGGTATTGCTCTTCCGCCGACAAAGCCTCACCGAGGAAGACTTGCTCGCGTTCAGCAAAAGGTTCGGCTCCCTCGATCTCGATACGATCAAGGACATCAACACGGATGATCCCGCCGCCGATGACAGAAACCCCGAACTCTTCTTTGTCTCCAATCTTCACTTTGACGACGGCAGCAAAGTCGGTGGGCTCAGCAATGACGAGGTCGTCTGGCACACCGACCTGATTTTCAGAGCGAATCCCGCAAGCGGATCTATCTTCTATGGCGTCGAAATGCCTAAAGGAACTGCGAAGACGTCTTTCTGCAATATGGCACACGCCTATCGCACCTTACCTGACGAACTACGCCGGGCCGTCGACGGCAAGCGCGCGCGGTGCAAATACGGCACGGAAGCTCCTCTCTCGAGTTTCATGCGGCAAAACGTCGACAAGAACTTCCGGCGCGAGACTGCTTCCGCCGAAGAGACCGAAGCCATCGACCGGCGCACCCCTGAGGTCGTGCACGATATGGTGCTGGAAAATGCCGCGACAGGTGAGCGGTCGCTATATCTCTCCCCCAATCACACAACCGCCATCGAAAACTTATCGATTAAGGATGGACGTGAACTATTCGACGCGCTGATGGACCACGCGCTACGACCGGAGAATATCTATAGCCACGATTGGCGAAACGGCGACGTTCTGCTTTGGGACAATACCCGCCTTCTGCACCAGCGTGAGGCCTTCAATGGGCGCATTCCCCGGCTCGCTAAACGCACGACCGTCTATATGGATCCAGCCTATTTCGCCGTGCCCGAACCCGCGATGGAGAACGCCGCCACATGATCGATTTCGAAATAGATATCCCGACCGACGACGGTGCGATGAATACTTTCGTAGCACATCCGGATGGCGATGGTCCCTTCCCTGCCGTGTTCATGTATATGCCAGCTTCCGGCATCCGGGATGAATTGCGGGACATGGCGCGGAGGTTGGCAGGGCACGGTTATATCGTCCTACTACCAAACCTGTACTATCGCATGGTCCGTGTCTTGGACGTCGATTCCAACCGCTTGTTCGACGAAGACTACGAGCCGGTAAAGGCCTTCATGAACGTGCTAAACAACGGATACACCAACGCGCGCAGCCGTATCGACACCGCCGCGATGATCACCTTCGTCGACAATGACGAAAGGTCCGCGGGTGGCAAAATCGGCGTGACCGGCTATTGCATGGGCGGGCGCTTGGCGCTCATCGCCGCCACCGAATTCCCCGAGCGTATCGACGCCATGGTCTCGATGTATGGCGGCCGGCTGCACGGTGACGCGCCGGATTCCCCACATCTGAAAGCCGACCGGATCACCGGCGAACTCTATCTTGGCGTCGCCGAGAACGACGCTTACGTGCCGATGGAAATGAACGACAGGCTGACGGCGCATTTCGATGCACTTGGGGTGAACTACAAACTGGAAGTTTACCCAGACACTGAACACGGATTTTGCTTTCCGAAACGCTATTGTTACGCCCCCAAAGCGGACGAGAAACACTGGCGGATCATGACGGATTTGTTCGAGCGGCGTTTGGGATCGCGACAATAGGCACCTAACCCTCCACGGGCAATGAGAGGACGGCACGCAACCCACCACCGCCCCTATTCTCCAACATCACGTCACCGCCGTGGGCGCGCGCGATGGTGCGGGCTATGGCGAGACCGAGACCAAGACCGACGCCCCCGGTGGCTCGATTGCGAGACGCTTCTAGTCGGGTGAACGGATCGAAGACTCGCTCTAGATCGCCTTGCTCGATTCCCGGTCCATCATCGTCAACGACAATTCTCACGTCCGTGTTCATTTTTTCCACCGAAACCCGGGCACTCTCACCATACGCGATGGCGTTCTCAATCAGATTGGATAGGGCGCGGCGAATTGAGGTCGACCGGCACACCACCATGGCCCCCATCTCGCCGGTAAACACGGCGGGTCGGCCCGTATCGGCAAAATCAGCGACGATGCTTTCGGCCAAAGCGGCGACATCCGTCACCCGTCCCGGATCCCGCGCCGCGTCTTCGCGAATGAAATCGAGAGTCGATTCCGTCATCGCCTGCATCTCATCCAACGTGGCGAGTATTTTCGAGCGCATCTCCTCATCTTCAATAAATTCAGCGCGCAGACGCAGGCTGGTGATCGGCGTCTTCAAATCGTGAGAAATCGCCGCCAGCATTGCCATACGATCACGTAGATATCGTTCCAATCGGTCGTGCATTAGGTTGAAGGCGCGGATCGTCTCGCGGGTCTCGCGTGGACCGGCTTCCGCAACATCGCCGACCGGCTCGCCCCGACCGAGACGACCGGCGGCATCCGCCAATTCCCGCATCGGCTTCGCAACCCGGCGCCCCGCCAAGACCGCGACACCCGCAATCGCCAAACCGGATAGGATCAAACTTACCAAGAACCATTTACCCCACCGCGGCGCACCCGGCGGCGGCCCCGCAGTTACGCTCAACCATTTCCCATCCGGCAATCCAACACTAAGCGTTACCCATTTAGCGTACCAATGATGCCGCTTCTGCCGATGATGATCGTCGTCATCGTCATCGTCGTCATCATCGCGGTGGTGGCGGCGATGCCAAATCTCCGGGTTTCGTTTTGCAACGACGACATTTTCTTTTGGAATATCCAATGCGGCCGCCAATGTTGCTTTCAGAAACTGTCCTCTCTCTCCTGTATTTTCCGCTTGAACCGATGGTGCCGAAGATAGTAGCTCGAAGCGCAGCAGCCCTGAACTCGCTGCCGCGACAACCCTGCTTTGCAGCTCCGTCGGCGTATCTTCCAAAAGACTCACAAGGCTAACGGTCCGGGCGACAACGTTCTGGCGATAAATATCCCGGATCGCCTCCCGCCGCTCCCCCGCGAACAGGATCAAGGAGATTCCCTGCGCAGCGAGCAGAGTGAGAAGTAGGATGAGTACCAATTGCCCGGATAAGCTTTTTGGCAGAAACCTCATAACGTCTCCACCTTTGCCGTGAAGCTGTATCCCTCACCCCAAACAGTTTTGAGGATCTCCGGCTTAGTCGGATCATGCTCCAGCTTCCGGCGCAAACGACTGACTTGATTGTCGATGCTCCGGTCGAACGGCAATGCGTCGCGACCTCGGGTCAGATCGAGCAATTGGTCACGGCTGAGCACAATACCGGGGCGTTCCACGAAGACGGAAAGAAGCCGAAATTCACCGCTTGAGAGTGAGATGACGACATCATCCTCATCGATCAGCTCGCGGCGTTCCCGATCAAAAGTCCATCCGGTGAAACGAACCCGGTCTGCCACAATACTCTCGCGCTGCGGCGGGAGACTTTGCGAACGGCGTAAGACTGCTTTGATACGGGCGAAGAGCTCGCGGGGATTGAACGGTTTGGAGACGTAGTCGTCGGCGCCGACCTCAAGGCCGACAATCCGATCGGTCTCTTCTCCCATCGCAGTCAGCAGAATGACGGGAATTTGCGTCGTCTCGCGCAAGTGGCGGCAAAGCGACAGCCCATCTTCACCCGGCATCATGACATCTAACACGACCAGGTCGACCGCCGATGCTGCGAGAGACCGGCGGGCATCCGCCGCGTCCGCCGCAGACGTCACGCGCATCCCGTTCTTCACGAGGTATCGCGACAACAGCGTGCGTATATCTTCGTGATCATCAACGACCAATATATGCGGTGAAGTTTCCATTATGATGTGCTACCGCACTCCCGACCTCTTTGGACAAAAACTTTGTAACAAATTGTATCAGCCCGACGGAGAGCCACACTTTGCGACCAATCCGCATATAGCCCGACACACATTTGCCGCTCGGCGCCCCTATCTTCCCGTCATCGAAACAATTTGACGGATATATGCAATGAAGAAAGCAACAAAAATACTGATCGGTACCGGCATTGCCGCTTTCGTCGGCGTCGGCGCCATTGTCGGTGTGAGTCACGCCGACCGCTCCTCCCATCATGGCTATAAGATGGGACATCACAAATCCATGCCGATGAAGCTCGGCTTTCATGATATGCGCCGCCACCTCTATGGCATTGTCGATACGGATGGGGACGAGAAGCTAACCCAAGCGGAAATCGATGCCGCCCATGCGGCCCGGCGGGCCAAGTACGATACCGACGGCGACGGGAACCTGTCGCTTTCGGAATTCGCCGGTCTGTGGACGGAACTGACGCAACCTCTCAAAATTCGCGGCTTTCAGTTCCTCGACACCGACGGCGACGCAAAAATCTCCAAAGCCGAGATCGACGAGCGCTTGGCCGGCATGGTTCGCCGCTTCGACCGCAACGGCGACGGCGCGCTGTCGATGGAGGATCGCCGCTATCGTCACTGGTCACGTCACAGTGACGATGACGACGACGACGATGATGATAAAGGCAAACGCTAGACAAACTGAATACTACTACGACCGGGACGACGCTTCGGCGTCGTCCCTTTTTCATGTCCAGGACTTGCGCCTCCACCACTTCCTGCGCTATTGCGCTTCTTGTCATGAGTGAAGAACAGCATCCCGATACCGGCTTGCGGGGCATGGTTGTCCCGGTCACGCCATTACAACAGAACTGCTCCATCCTGTGGTGCACCAAATCTAACAAGGCGGCGGTGATCGATCCCGGCGGCGATTTGGACAACATCCTGGGCGCGGTCGAACAGAACGGCGTGACGCTGGAGAAAATCCTCGTCACCCATGCTCATATCGATCATGCCGGCGGCGTCGCCGAACTCTCGGAACGCTTCAACCTTCCCATCGAAGGGCCGCATCCGGAAGATCAGTTCTGGATTGATCAGATAGAGGAATCGGGCAAAAAATACGGCATCAACGCCCGCGCCTTCACACCCGATCGCTGGCTCGACGGTCATGACACCGTCACCATCGGTGAGCAAACACTGACCGTGCGCCACTGCCCGGGGCACACGCCGGGACACGTCATCTTCTTCCACGAGCCGTCGAAGCTCGCCGCCGTCGGCGATGTGATTTTCCAAGGATCGATCGGCCGGTCAGATTTCCCGCGCGGCAATCACGACACTCTCGTCGAATCCATTGTTATGCAACTCTGGCCTTTGGGCGACGACGTTACCTTCATTCCGGGACATGGCCCCCTCTCGACCTTTGGAAGCGAACGCCAAAGCAATCCTTATGTCTGCGACCTAGCGCTCGGCAGGGCATAAAGGGGTCATGATGTCGGGCCGCGAGAGGGCGCCGACACTCGGGCAAGGTATCGTGATCCTGTTGCCGCTGGCGTGCTACCCGGTGATTGATTTTGTCTTCCGGATCGCCAACGGGATCGTAGCGCCGGACTTAAGCGCGGAGTTCTCTCTCGACGCGGCTGATTTGGGCCTCGTCTCCAGCGTCTTCTTCATCGCGTTCGGATTGGCGCAACTGCCGCTCGGCGTAGCGCTCGACCGGTTCGGGCCGAAGGCGACCATGATAACCCTTTTGGCGACTGCAATTTGCGGCGCGCTGACTTTCATCCATGCCGATACCATGGGCGGATTAATCGCGGGCCGCATTCTGCTAGGGATCGGCATGTCAGCGAGCCTGATTGCCGGGATCAAGACAGCCACGCTCTGGCTGCCGGGCCGCTTGCCGATGGCAACATCCATCCTTGTCGGTGCGACTGGAATCGGCGGCATGATCGCGACGGTACCCTTCGCCGAAGTTTTGGAAAAAGTCGCGTGGCGAGACGCCTTTCTCGGACTGACTGCCGCTATCGGCGTGTTGATCGCCGTGACATTTCTTCTGGTCCCGGCAACCAAAACGGACCGCCAAACGGGTATCGGCGAGCAATTCGTCTCATTCGGCCACGTTTTCCGTTCCGCAGGTTTATGGCGATTCGCACCGATCACCATGACCTGCGTCGGGGTCGGTAGCGCCTATCAAACGCTCTGGGCACCATTGTGGCTACGCGATGTGGCTGGTTACGGGCCCAGTGAGATCGCTTGGGTCATGCTCGCGATGCTTGGCATATATGCGCTGGGAAATTTGGCTTTCGGTTGGATCGCACAGACCCTGCAACGGCGT
>JABJCS010000343.1 GCA_018665505.1 Alphaproteobacteria bacterium | reverse complement strand
TCGAACATTAGCGCAATGCCCATCAAGGCAAAGAACGCTCCCGCCAGCCAGAACGCGTACTGGCGGCCTAAATAGCTCGATAAGGTCGGCGACAATCGCACGTGCAACCCTCGGCATTCTGCGCGCAGCGACGCTCATCGCGTTACTGCGGTGTGCTCCAAACCACCCAGGCGGTCAAAGAACGGCTTCAGACAAACGGACACTCCCGACCGACAAGTCGGAGATGGCATATTGAACTAAGTTGCAGGCAACTAAATTTTGCGTTGCCTAGAGTAAATCTTCACAATTCAGTCAATCGCTCCATCAGAAGATTATCTTTGTTTTTCTTCTCATACCCTGGCTTTTTTTTATTGGGCACAGTAATAGACCGGAACGTCATGACTTTAAAAGCCTTTTTCGTTTAGAATGACCCTATTACCGGTCCCGCATTTGACCTGATCGAGGCATCGGAAGGCCAACATTTTGACGAGCATTGAATTTGCGCCATGCGATTGGCGTGGTTTTGAGTACAGCACGGTCAAATTGACCATGGGGCAGATATGAAAATTGCAGCGATTACGGCGCTTATTCGCCCGCGGCAATGGGTGAAGAATATCTTTGTCTTCGCGCCGCTGTTTTTCAGCCCTTCACTCGCGAATGATAGCGCCGCCGAAAACGTCACCCTGATCTTTATCGCCTTTTGCCTGACTGCGAGTGGCGTCTATTGCTTTAACGATTTTTGGGATCGCGAAGCGGATAAGCATCACCCCAAAAAGAAAGCGCGTCCGGTCGCCGCCGGCTTGATTTCCCCATCAGTAGCGTTGGGCCTCTATTTTTGTCTTTCCGCCAGCGGTTTGGCGCTTGCTTTCGCCACCACACAGGCCGGGTGGACACTTCTCGCATACTTCATTTTGACATCGTTATATACCCTGATTTTAAAGAGAATCGCCATCGTCGACGTCCTGACGATCGCCCTCGGGTTCGTGTTGCGGGTGCATGCGGGCGCGGCGGCGGCGGAGGTCCAACCGACGGTGTGGATTCTCGTATGCACGGGCATGCTCGCCTTGTTTATTGCCTTAACGAAACGACGTGATGATCTTACCCAAGAGCTAGATGCGGCCCATCGTGAGAGCCTAAACGGCTATTCCGTCGCCTTTTTGGATGCGGCCTTCATTATGGTTTCTACTGCCTTAGTCGTCTCGTATGTGGTTTTCACCACGGATGTCGACGCCATGGGCCGCCTCGGCAGTGAGGAACTGTATCTGACGATCCCCTTCGTCATCGCCGGTATTTTGCGCCATTTGCAATTAACGATGGTTTTCAAGAAATCCGGTGCCCCGACAGAACTCGCGATCAGCGATCCGTTTCTTGTGATCTGCCTCTTGGGATGGGTCGGTGCCTTCAGTTACTTGATGTACGGCTGACGGAGACAGACAGTGCAGGCGAAAGACATGCGGCTGACATCCTGGGGGCGAAATCTGCACGCCGATATGACCGCCTACCGTCCGGAGCGCTTTGCGAATCTTTGCGAAGCGGTCCGCATTGCGGAGCCGGGAGGCACCATTGCCTATGGCGACGGTCGAAATTACGGTGATTTGAGCCTCTGCGAGGGCGGCACGTCGATTATGACAGCGCGTCTCGACCGTTTTCTCGCCTTCGACGAGGATGGCGGCACGATCGCTGTCGAACCAGGCGTCACCTTCACCGATCTACAGGCATTCGCCCTGCCTCGTGGATTCTTGCCGCCCGTGACCCCGGGCACCGGCTTCGTAACCGTCGGCGGCGGCGTGGCGAGCGACGTGCACGGAAAAAACCATGACCGCGACGGCAGCTTGGAAAATCACATCGGCTGGCTTGATATCGTCTTGGCGGATGGTAGCTGTGTGCGGACCTCACGCGACGAACGCCCTGACCTATTCGCCGCGACGGTCGGCGGATGTGGTCTGACTGGCATTATTGCCGCCATTGGTCTCCGTCTCAGGCGGCACCGCGCCAATGCAGTTGAGACCCACGAATTCCGCGTCCGGGATCTCGAGCATTATTTCCAATTAATGACGGAACACCGTAATACGTCGACTTACACGGTGGGCTGGATCGACGCTCTGCAACGAGGCGCACATCTGGGCCGCGGTATTTTTCAAACCGGCGAACCCGTCGACGTCCCTAGCGTCAAATCTCGGGAACGCACCCATTCCGTCCCGTTCACATTTCCCAACATGACATTAAACCGGGTTAGTGTGGCACTGTTCAACGAGATGTATTACCGCCGGATGCCGACGGGTGGTCGCAGCCGTATCGTCGACTACGATACCTTCCATCATCCACTCGATGCGGTTGAGAATTGGAATCGATTTTACGGTCGTGGCGGTTTCTATCAATTCCAATGCGTTCTACCTGACGAAATGGCCCTTCCCGGTGTTAAAGTATTATTGGAAAAGGTCGCCACAGCCCGAGCCGCCTCTTTTCTTGGTGTTTTAAAGACCTTCGGCGCCGAAGGTCTCGGGCATCTGTCTTTCCCCCGACCCGGTGTCACATTGAGCCTCGATATTCCGGCGCGAGCGGAAACATTAGCCTTAATGCAGAGCTTGGAAGCGACGACGTTGGAGCATGGTGGGCGTCTTTATCTCGCCAAGGATGCGGTGATGTCCGCCGATGGGTTCGCGCAAATGTACCCCCGTCTTGATGAGTTCCGCGCCGTTTTGGAGAAGTATGATCCAGATGGGAAGTTCGGCTCGGAAATGTCGCGGCGGCTGAAAATGCGGGCGGCGACATGACAGACCCCGCCCCACATATTAAGACCTGGATCATTCTCGGTGCGTCTTCCTCGGTCGGTCGCGCGTTCGCACGCCAGGCGGCGGCGAAAGGCGCCGATGTGGTTCTCGCCGGGCGGGATACCGAGGATTTGGCACGAACCGCGCAAGATATCTTGGTACGCTTCGATGTGTCTGCGACGGCATTCCCCTTCGATGCGGACGATTACGACACCCACGAAGCGCTCGCCAACGCGCTAAACGAACGTCAGGCGCCATTCGGCATTTTTCTGCTCTTCGGCACCATGCCGGAACAATCGGAGATCGACGCGAACTTCGACCTGGCCGTGCAGACAATCAACGTCAACTATCTGGGTGCCGTTTCCATCCTCTCACGCCTGGCTGCCAAACTTGAAGCGGACGGCTCGGGACGTGTCGTTGTCATGAGTTCAGTGGCGGGCGACCGCGGGCGATTGAAAAATTATGTCTATGGGTCGGCCAAAGCGGGCTTAAACGCATATCTGCAAGGACTGCGCGCGCGACTCTGTCGCTCCGGCGTTAGCGTCACGACGGTCAAAGCCGGATTTATCGACACCGATATGACCTTCGGCGCACCAGGACTGTTTCTCGTTGCAACACCGGATGCCTGCGCCGAGGCTTGCTTGACCTTGGCCGAGAAGGGCCGGGACGTTGCTTATTTCCCCTGGTTCTGGCGTTACATCATGTTGATCATTCGCCACATCCCGGAAAAAATATTTAAACGGATGAGCATCTGACACTCATGTTCTCGTATCCACAAAGTCATTTCGAGCCAAGGTAGCGGGACACGTGTTCTCCATCGTCAATAGTTTCCTGCCCGAGCCCGCCCAGTGGGTAGGTCTCGGCGCAACCCTTCTGACCTTCCTGATGCTTGCAGGCCTCGGCAGCATTCGCGGCGTTTCGGACGAATTGCCGGGCCTGCCAATTCTGATCGGTTGGTCCGTACTCGCCGCGGTACTCACGATCGTCGGCGTTTTTACGCCATGGGCCTTCACGCCCTTCTTCTGGGGGCTGGCGGCCATTTCCGTCTTCCCCCTAATCATCATGACCAAGCACAAAAGCGTTAGCTTGATGCCGCTGCTGCCAATTTTCGTCCTTGGCGCACCTTTGCTCCTGGTTATGGCCGGGAAAGTTCCCTCGGAGGTCGACAGTTTTACTCATTGGCTGCCGAACGGTCTCTATATCGTTGAGAATGACGGTTTCCTGCGCGCCGACCGGCCGGAAAGCCGCTCCGTCTACCCCGGCTTCCCCTACAATGTGACGTATCTGTTTTTGGCTGCGAGCCGGTTTGCGGGCGAATTTGTCGAGAATGCGATTATCCTGTTCAACGTCACCTGGCTGCTGCTCTTCGCGGCTTTACTAGCCTCGTTGCTGCGCCGCAGTGGTGCCGTGCCATCAGGCAACGCCTGGAAGCTCGCCGCTTTCGCCCTTCTTTGCGCGACGATCCTCAACCCGATCTTCGTCAGGCGTATTTGGCTGACCTCCTATCCGGACACTTCGACATCGATCGTCGTCGCCTTCGCCGGCATCGCCGGGTGGCTATG
>JABJCS010000032.1 GCA_018665505.1 Alphaproteobacteria bacterium | reverse complement strand
GTGACGACTTTCCGCTCGCCTTATACTCCGGTTACTTTTGGCGCCATGGCCGGGCGCGATGTCGGCCCGATATTGGCGGACCCGCTGCGCAAGACACCAATGGATGCGTGGCATGAACGTGCAGGTGCCGAGTTCGAGTTGGTTAGCCAATGGCGGCGGCCCTTTTATTACCCGAAATCGGGCGAAGGGAAATGGGACGCGGTCCACAGAGAAATCCATGCCGTCCGAAATGCGGTCGGTATTCTGGATGCGACGACGCTCGGGAAAATCGACATCCAGGGCCCCGACGCGGCGAAGCTTCTCAATTGGGTCTATAGCAACAAATGGGACCTTCTGAAGGTGGGTCGATGCCGTTACGGTTTGATGTGCGGTGAAGACGGCATGATTTTCGATGATGGCGTCACGGCACGTCTTGGCGAAAACCATTATTTGATGCACACGACAACCAGCAACGCGGCCCATGTTCTGGGTTGGCTTGAGGAATGGCTGCAAACCGAATGGCCGGAGATGCAGGTCTTCTGCGCTTCGGTCACGGAGCAATACGCAACGGTTAACCTCGCCGGTCCGAATGCCCGCGCGCTCTTGGCATCGCTGACCGAGATGGACATCTCACCCGAAGCCTTTCCCTTCATGACATGGCGCGAAGGAACCGTCGCCGGTCTTCCGGCCCGCGTTTTCCGAGTCAGTTTCACGGGCGAGCTGAGTTACGAGATCAATGTGGCGGCGAGCTACGGCATGGACCTATGGAATGCCTGTGTGACGGCTGGAGAGAAGTTCGGCCTTGTGCCCTTCGGGACGGAAGCCCTGCACGTGCTGCGCGCGGAGAAGGGTTACATCGCAGTCGGTCAGGACACCGACGGCACAGTGACACCGGACGATCTCGGCATGGGCGGTTTGGTCTCAAAGAAGAAGGACTTCCTCGGCAAGCGTTCCCTCTCGCGTGCCGACATGACGGTACCGGAACGCCGCCAATTTGTCGGATTGTTGACGACGGACGCCCAAGAGGTGCTGCCCGAGGGTGCGCATATTGTGGAGCGCGTTTTGCCGAAACCTCCAATGAAGACGCTCGGCCACGTCACATCCAGCTATTACAGCCCGACACTCGGTCGATCCATCGCGCTCGCCATGCTGGAAAACGGTCGCGCGAAATTAGGTGAACCGGTGCGCCTTCCCCTAGAGGACGGCCGAACGGTCACGGCAACCGTCACCAGCCCGGTCTTCTTCGATCCGGAAGGAAAGCGCCTCCATGGCTAATCCCACACAACGCCAGGGCCCGCTCGATCACCTCGGCCTCGCCGCGCGTGCCCAAACAGGAGATGAAAACGGCGTCCATCTTACGGTCTTACCGGTGCCGCAAATCATCGAATTGCGTGGTATCTGGAGCGACGCGTTCGCCAGTGCGGTCCACCAAGTACTTGGAGTGAACATCCCGTCGGAATCTCCCGGTACGGCAAAGAGTGATGCCCTCATCGTGTTTTGGATGGGGCCGGATCGCTGGTGGCTCGTCGGTGACGACGCTGCTCTGCCATCTGTAAACGAACTCCGCCAAAAGCTCGCCGCTTTTAACGCGGCGGCGGTAGAGGTCGGTGATGCTTTTGCAGCTGTTGAGGTCGCTGGGCCAAAATCACGCGACGTACTCACCAAAGGCTGCACAATCGACCTGCATCCGCGAGCATTTAAGACCGGCTCCGTCGTTCAAACCAATTTGGCCAAGGCACAGATTGCGCTATATCAGATAGACGAAACAACATATCGGATATTCGCCCGTCGGTCCTTTGCAGAGTATCTTTGGACCTGGCTCGAAGATGCCGGAATGGAGTACGGCGTTTCCATCGAAACCGTCTGATCAAGACTGCTCACCTTTCACCAAACGGGATACAGCCATGTTCTATGAACCTGGAAAGACCGATCACGGCTTATCGAAGAATCCGTTCAACAGCCTGGTCATTCCGCGCCCCATCGGCTGGATCACTTCCGTCGACACTTCCGGAATCGTTAACCTGGCACCGTACAGCTTTTTCAATGCCGTCTCCTATCGCCCGCCGACGGTGATGTTCTCCGCCAGTCGCGGCAGTTCGTCGCCCGACGACGATCACAAGGATTCTCAGCGCAATATCGAAGAGACCGGCGAATTCGTCTGCAACATAACCACCTGGGAGACCCGCGAGGCGATGAACGCGACAGCGGCGGGCGTTGGCAAGGACGTCGATGAACTGGCGCTGGCCGGCCTCACTGCGGAAGCATCCGTCACGGTAAAGCCGCCGCGCGTTGCGGAAGTGCCGGTGCATCTCGAGTGCAAGTACATCAAGACGGTTGAGCTTCCGGGAGACGACCCGAACGACGTCTATTGCGTCATTTTCGGACAAGTCGTCGGCATTCATATCAAGGACGATTTCATCACCAAGGAGGGCCAGGTCGACGTCGGTAAGATGCGACCAATCGCCC
>JABJCS010000342.1 GCA_018665505.1 Alphaproteobacteria bacterium | reverse complement strand
CGTTTTACCGGGTCGAGGAATCGCGCAACCGGGAAACCGGCGGCACCGGCCTCGGCCTCGCCATCGCACGCGACATCGCGCGCGCTCATGGCGGCGATATTACCTTGGACACGTCGCCTCAGGATGGTCTACGAGCGCGCATTCGCCTGCCGGTGTAAACCGACTAGAACAATCGCCCGCCATTGGGAATGGATTGATCCGGCGTCACGAGCACGACTTCTCCATCCGCATCCGGAAACCCAAGAACCAAAATCTCGGACATGAACTTGCCGATTTGCTTCGCCGGAAAGTTCACCACGGCCGCGACCTGCCGTCCGACCAAGGTCTCCGGTGTATAGTGACGGGTCAGCTGCGCCGATGTCTTGCGTTCGCCAATATCCGTGCCGAAATCGACCCAAACCTTGATTGCCGGTTTGCGTGCCTCGGGATAGGGCTCAGCACGAACCACCGTTCCAACGCGCATGTCCACGCGGGCGAAATCTCCAAATTCGATTGGCTCAGATTCCACAAACTCCGTCCCTGTCATATCTATACTCCCGCTGCTCTCCGCCCTAACGGCGACAATCGATCCAATCCCATTACAGCAGATTCCGCGCGCCGCAAATTACGATCCAGGGCCGCCATCGTCGGCGCCAAGTCAGGGCTATCGTCCTCAAGCCAGACCTTCAATGTCGCCAACCATACAACCAACAAACCCTTCGACCGCAAACAGCCAAAGGGACCGGTCTCTGAAATCCCCGCCGCCTCGAGCATCGGCCCACTCGTACCCAGAACCGTTGATCTCAATTTAAAAAGCGATATTGGGTCGCTTGCAATGTTGCCAAACAGTGCACCAACCGCCGACCGGTGCGGGCCTAGAGCGTCAAAACGGCCCATCAGGACCTCAAAAAGGCGGTCGCGCGGCGTATCCTCTTCCTCGAACCCAAGATCCCGTGACAAGACCTCCTCATCAATATCGGTGATGAAGGTAGCGAGAATCGAATTTTTGTCTGAGAAGTAGCGACGAAGTTCGTCCAACGGTACGCCGGAAGCTTCCGCGATATCGCCCAGAGACGCGGCGCGCCACCCGCCTGCCGCCGCAATTTCCAATGATGCGGCGACGACTGCCGCACGAGGATTTTCAGGTGACGTATTCATAGCGCCGCTATTATCCGACTTCGGCGCAACAGCGCAATGCGAAGGTTCTAACCCGCGAGTTCGCGGCTGCGTTCCGTAGCGGCGGCGATAGCCCGCGTCATCAACGGTTGAAGACCGTCGCCCGCCATCAATATCTTCAGCGCTTCCAAGGTCGTCCCACCCGGGCTGGTGACGTTCTCACGCAAGGTCCCGGGCGGCTCGTCACTGGCGAGCGCGAGCTGCCCAGAGCCCGCGACGGTGAGTAGTGCCAAACGATCCGACAATTCCCGTGGCAGACCCGCTTCGACACCGGCTTCCGCGAGGCATTCGATCAACAGAAAGACATAGGCGGGGCCGCCACCCGAGACGGCAGTGACCGCATCGATCAATCCCTCGTCGTCAACCACGACGGCCTCTCCGGTCGCCGCTAGAAGCAGCCGACACAATTCGCGCTGCGCCGCGCTGGTCGCTGCGTTGCTGCAACACACAGTGATTCCTTGGCCAATGGCCGCCGGCGTGTTCGGCATGGCCCGAACGATGGCGGCATCGCTCCCCAATTGCGATGTAAAATAGTCGATGTTTTTCCCGGCGGCGATGGACAAGAACGCAGTATCGCCACCCGCGAACCGTTTGTAGGCAGGCGCCACCGCGTCCATTTGCTGCGGCTTCACCGCAAACACCACAACTTCGGGGTCGAAATCCGCCGCCAATTCGTCAGCGGACGCGATAACTTGCACATATTCAGCGCTTGCGAACTCGATGGGGGCGCCCATGGGTTCGACGGCAACGACGCCGCCACCCGTGATGCCGCTCTCCAACCAGCCCGACAGCATCGCGCTGCCCATCTTACCGCATCCGGCCAACAGCAGCGGCCGTGTCAATTTATCACTCATCTTTGTCTTACGCCTCGCCTACCGTATCCATGATCGCCATCGACATCGCGTCATGCGGCGCATGACCTGCCCAAATCACGAACTGAAATGCAGGATAAAACCGTTCACATTCGCAGAGCGCAATGTCGACAAGGTCTTCCAACTGTTCGACGCTCAACCGCTGCCACCCTCGCGTCAGCAAGGTATGGCGGAACATCGGCATATTGTCGTCAGAGCATAGGTCGAAATGGCCCAGCCACAATTTTTCGTTCACCAGCGCGAGCAAATCGGTAATTTCACTGCGGCGATTCGCCGGAATTCGCATGTCGAACGCACAAGTGAAATACAAGGCGTGTACGTCTTCCCGCCAAACGAAGAACATCCGGTAATCGCACCACCGGCCAGTCGCTTCGACCACCATTTCATCGGGACTGGAGCGATCAAACGGCCACTCGTTGGCGGAGACCAGCTCTTCCAGGATGTCCAAGGGATTGTTGACGGCAACGTCTAATTCGATCGGTGCAATCGTCATGGATTGAAATCTCCCCCTATTTTGCCAAATTCGCGCGATCAACCGCGATTTCGGCACCGGCTTGCACCAGGAGTAGACGGGTTCAATGCCCCAAATTTTCCGTCAAACCCCGATATCTAGTGGAAAGCGACCTTGCTCAACCACTAGATTTAGATTGCCAGAAGAGAGTCCGCGTAAGCAAGAGGATAAACCTCCGCCCACCAGATAATTTTGCAAAATCGAGAATATGGGCCCGAATTTGCTCTTAATCGGATGTTTTCGGAGCGGCTTTTTTGCGCGGACTACGCGGAGCCGGCTTCTGGAGTGCGGCGATTTGCGCCTCTAACGCTGCAACCCGGGCCTCGAGCACCTCTTGCGCTTCGCGTGCCTTCACGGCGACCGCCTTGATCGCGTCGAACTCATCGCGTGGCACCATATCGGCTTCGGCCAGATAGCGCTCTAATTTCTGGCGGAAAGCGTCTTCCATTTCGGTACGCACGCCGGCAAGCGCCCCGGCGGCACCAGAAGCGACACGGGCCAGATCGTCGAATAGGCGATTTTGCGACTGCATGAGCGATCTCCCAAAGCACGGGCCCAACGCCCGACATATCTCATATAGAGACGGCAGGTTTGTCGTGCAACCGGCGCCGGGGTTCAGCCGGCGTTTAGTAAGTCACCGATTGGGTCGACCCACCGTCTACCGCAATGGCTTGCCCCGTCACCGCGGACGCACCAGGCGAGGCCAGGAACAGCACCATCGGCGCGATATCCGACGGCTCGACAATGCGGCCGATCGGGAAGTTTGACGCAAAATCCGCTTCGGCTTCCTCGAGACTGACGCCGAGCTGCTCGGCCCGCGCTTGCAGACGCGCCGGATAACGGTCCGTCTTGGTGAAAGGCGGATGCACCACGTTCACGGTGATTCCCTCAGGCCCAACATCGTTACTGAAATGCTTGACGAAATTGACCAGCGCGGAATTACCAAGACCGCTCGGCAAAGAGGTCTTCGCCGGCGTTCGCGCCGCCGTCCCACCAATACAAATGATTCGGCCGCCGCCGGCCTTCCGCAAATGCGGTAAGGACGCGCGAGACAACCGCATTGCCGCCAAGGTTTTCCCCATGACCCGTTCGAGCGCTTGCTCGTCCGATAGTGTCTCCAAAGTGCCGCCAATATTCGTCGAAGCATTGCTGACCAAGATATCGAGGCCGCCTAAAGTGGACGCGGTCTCCTCAATGGCCTGAGTGCAGCCTTCCGCGGTGAACAGATCAGCCGCAATGGCGTGCGCCTTCACGCCGAGCGCGGTTATTTGCCCTTTAGCCGATTCCAATGCCCCTTGGTCGCGGCCGCAAATCGCCACGTTCGCGCCTTCGTCCGCAAAGCCCAAGGCAATCGCCAACCCGATGCCTCGGTTGCCGCCGGTCACCAAGACGGATTTATTTTTCAGATCGAGTTCGATGGTCTTTACTCCCGTTCGAATGATGATGTTTGCAAGAGATATTGGCGGCGGTGGGCCGCTACCAAGCCCCCTGCCTTTTTCGCCGCCACATTGGATGTATATCACTGACTAACATTAGAATGTGACATTAGGGGAGATGGACGATGTCCGACTTGTGCTCGATCCGGGAATGCGCCGACGCGGTCCGCCAGGCCATTGCCGATAACAAAGACAATCTGGAAGGATTGCGGACCGGATTGCTGGAGGCCGCACGGCCCTTCATCTCACGCCCGGACCTGTTCGAACTCGGCACCAAGCGGCCCGCCAATCACATCGATAATTCGAAATACATTTATTACGATGGCGAACTTTCGATCACGCTCGACCAACTACCGAAAGACATGGTCGTGCCGCCGCACGATCATGGCATCTGGGAAGCACTGATCATTCTGAAGGGCAGTCTTCATCATGCAGTCTACGACCGGACGGACGATGGCAGCCGGGACGGCCACGCGGAACTCAAATGCATTGAGGATAAAACCTTCAATCCGATGGAATTGGCGATGGTGATCCCACCCGCCGAGATCCACAGCTTCACCGCCCTCGACGAGGAAACCTTTATCCTGACCATCGTCGGCGGTGATTACGCGGCGAACCGGCATTACTATAATGTCGACGAGAGTACCTATGTGGTCGCAAAAGCGGGCGCGGTGAAACCGAAAAAGAAAGCCGCCTGACGACAACGACCAGCGGCGCTTGTAGTTGGCGCGCCGCCCGGCTTATAACGGGCGGATGATCGATACAGAAGCCAAATCGGCATGATCCTCGTCACCGGCGGCGCCGGATTCATCGGCTCTAACTTGGTAGCGGCGCTCATCAAGCAAACACACTCGCCGGTCCATGTCTGTGATGTCGTCGACAGTGACGAAAAACGACGTAATCTCGCGAAGCATGACATCGCGGGCATTGTCGCGCCGGAAGACATCCTCGGATGGCTCAAAGGCGAAGGTGCCGCCACGAAGACGGTCTTTCACCTCGGTGCCATCTCTTCGACGACAGAACGCGATCCGGTCGCCCTTCTTGATAATAACGTGACCCTCTCGACCGATCTTTGGCGCTGGTGCGCGGCGCAGAACGCGCGTTTTATCTATGCCTCATCGGCGGCGACCTATGGAGACGGTGAGAAAGGATTCGATGACGATCCGGACCCTTTGGCCTTGACCTCTTTAATGCCACTGAACGGCTATGGCCAATCGAAACAGCTGTTTGATATCAACGCTGTCCTGATGACCCGCATGGGCTGCCATCCACCGCAATGGGCCGGGTTGAAATTCTTCAACGTATACGGACCCAACGAATATCATAAAGGCGGGCAACGCTCCGTCGCTGTGCAAATATACGAACAAATCCGAGATACCGGTCAGGCGCGGCTGTTCCGCTCCCACCATGAGGATTACGAAGACGGCGGGCAGCTTCGGGACTTCATCTGGGTCGGTGATTGCGTTGAAGTCATGTTATGGCTCTACGCAAACCCGGCGGTCTCGGGCATCTTCAATTGCGGCACCGGTAAAGCGCGCAGTTTCGCCGATCTGGCGCACGCGTGTTTTGCTGCCGTGGACCAAGAGCCGGAGATCGATTTCATCGATACGCCGCAAAGCCTGCGAGAGCATTACCAGTATTTTACCGAGGCTCGCATGGGACGCTTGCGAGAAGCGGGCTACGACCGGCCGTTCACCACGCTTGAAGACGGTGTCGCCGAATATATCGGGAATTTTCTTGCAACCAACGACGCATACAGGTGAACGGGTATGGAATTTCCGAATATTGATCCCATCGCCTTGCAGATCGGACCGATCGCCATTCGCTGGTACGCACTCGCCTATATCACCGGGCTTCTTTTAGGTTGGCGCTATTGTGTCTATCTGACGCAGTTCCCACCGAAAGCGGTAACGCCGGTGCAACTCGACGATTTCCTGGTTTGGGCGACACTGGGAATCGTCCTTGGCGGGCGTCTTGGTTACGTCGCCTTCTACCAGCCGCTCTATTTCCTAGAATATCCGTTGGAGATACCGCAGATGTGGAAGGGCGGCATGTCGTTCCACGGCGGATTGCTGGGCTTGATCGCCGGCGCATTCTTCTTTGCGCGGCGGCAGAAGATCGAAATCCTTCGCCTGTTCGACCTAATCTCCGCCGTCGGCCCCATCGGTTTGTTCTTCGGGCGGATCGCGAATTTTGTGAACGGCGAGCTTTGGGGCCGGGCAACGGACTTGCCG
>JABJCS010000002.1 GCA_018665505.1 Alphaproteobacteria bacterium | reverse complement strand
GTGACAGGATTGCAGTACTGGTTGAGAAGAAAATTAGGGTGGCGCCGTTGGCGGAGCATATGGACGATCCATACCCGTGGATCCAAGAATACTTTAAGGGACCACGGGCACGGGCGGCGTTAAGTGCCAAATCCCAAGCCATGGAATTGGTGTAGATAGATGGAAACACGGGCTAGTTATATCATCGTCGGCATTTTCACCCTCGTGGTCTTCATCGGCGGGGCACTCGCGGTGATATGGATGGCGGGTGTTAAGTTCGACGAAGAGAGCGCGCAATACGACGCTTATTTTAAAGGCTCCGTCACCGGGTTGAGTCCCGGCAATCAGGTCCGCTACCGTGGCGTGCCGTTTGGTGTCGTGACCGGGATGCGGGTGGACCCGGACAACGTCGAGCGCGTGAAGGTCACGATCGAAGTGCCGAAAAAACCGCCTATCAAGACAGATGCGGTGGCGTCACTTGAGTATCAGGGCATTACCGGAATCGCCTATGTGCAGATATCGGGCGGCACGCAAAGCGCTGAAATACTCAAGAAGAATGCGGGAGAGGACCGGCCGGTTTTACCGACGAAAGCATCGCAGCTCGATGTCGTGATGGAAAAAGCACCGGAACTTGTGACCCGGTTCATTGCCTTGGTTGATCGGGCTAATCAACTCCTGAACCCACGTAATCAAGAGCAGTTTGCGGAAATTTTAGGTAATATTTCCGGCTTCACTGGAGCGCTTTCCGACAGTTCGGGCGACATCCGAACGATGCTGCGCAACGGTGCCGCGTCGCTTGGCGAGGTCCATGCTGCGGCATCGGAAGCGAAGGCGGCCTTGTCGCAAATTCGTGGCAGCACTGACCGCATGACCGGCGATGCGGAACACGCTATGCGGGATGCCCGAGCCCTGGTCGCCGACCTGCGGCAAAAGGTCGATGTGCTGAGTCGTGAGATGACGACAACCCTTGGCGGCGTGCGTGGAAGCGTTAACCGCGTGAGCGTCGGTGTAGATACTGTTGCTAACGAGGCAAGTGCTACTCTTGTCGAAGTTAAGCGTTTGGCGGGCGATTTACGCGAAAGTGCCTTGGAATTCACCGGTGGCATGGGAAAAGCGCTGACATCTATCCAAAAGGAAATGGACGGGGTTGGTGGCGAAGCCCAAGCGGCGATCAAAACCTTGAACGTGTCGGCCGGCCATGTCGGCGATGCAGCCGAACAACTTGCTGGTATCATCAAGGAGAACCGTGAGCCGGTTGAGGATTTTACCGGCTCCGGATTGTATGAATTGGCACAATTATTGTCTGAAACCCGAGTCCTGGTGGGCGCCTTGTCGCGCATCTCGTCGCAGATCGAGCAAAACCCCGCGCAATTCCTGTTCGGAAACACCCAGAGCGGTATAGAGGTGAAATAATTAGCATGCTGAAAACACGGATCTGGGCGAAATTGGCCGTCTTGTCGGCTATGATGGGAGTTGTGACGGCATGCTCCATTCCCATTCCGGGCGGAGGGGAGCCGCCGCGTCTCTATGTATTGACGCCGAAGAGCACGTTCCCGAAAGATTTGCCCAACGTGGAATGGCAAATTTTGGTCGAACCACCGATCGCGGCGGCCGGTTTGAGTACGGCCCGGATTCCACTGCAGGACAGCCCGATCGAGCTACGTTATTTCACCCGCGCCAACTGGACGGATTTCGCACCGAAAATGGTTCAGACTTTGCTGGTCGAATCGTTCGAGAATTCCAAGAAGATCGTCGGCGTCGGGCGCGAGCAAATCGGCCTTCGCTCCGACTTCGTGATGAAAACGGAACTGCGCGAGTTTCAAGCCGAGTACGACGAACGCCTGCCGCAGAACGTATCGATACTGAGTGCAGGTAGTAAGCCGCCGTTTGTTCGCGTCCGTATGAACGTCAAACTGGTTCAAATGCCGCGTCGCGAAATTGTGGCGTCGGAGAATTTTGAACGGAAGGTGAGAGCGGAGACAAACTCCATGCAAGCGATTATCGGAGCGTTCGATGCCAGCCTCGGAAAGGTATTGAAAGCGATCGTTGTGTGGACCTTGAAGAAGGGCGAAGAACACAAGCCACAGCGTCTGCGCAAAAAAGCGAACTGATCGACACGTCGAAAGGCTAGAAGCAAATGTCTCACGTATTTCACAGACACACCAAAACGGTCCCGCCGGTCGCGGTTTCGGGCAACGGCGTTTATATCAACGACGCGGCGGGAAAGCGTTTCTTGGACGCCTCGGGTGGTGCTGCGGTCTCCTGTCTCGGACATAGTCATCCGCGAGTGATAAAGGCAATTCGGGATCAAACCGAATCCATTTCATTTGCCCATACGGGATTCTTTACGTCGGCGCCGGCGGAAGAACTTGCCGACAAGCTGATCGCGAAGGCGCCGGGAGACCTTGAATACGTTTACTATGTCTCGGGCGGGTCGGAAGCGGTCGAGGCGGCACTCAAGCTTGCGCGGCAATATTTTTTGGAGACGGGTCGCCCTCAACGCAAACACATCATTACCCGGCGACAAAGCTATCACGGGAATACGTTGGGGGCGTTGGCGGCGGGTGGAAATATGTGGCGGCGCGAGCCGTTCGCGCCGCTTCTGATCGAAACCCACAATATTGCACCCTGTTTTTCTTATCGTGAGCGGCGCGACGACGAAAGCGATGCGGAATACGGGCTTCGCGTCGCCAATGAGCTTGAGGTAAAAATTCAAGAGCTTGGCGAGGATAGCGTGATCGCCTTTATCGCGGAGCCTGTCGTCGGTGCTACCGCTGGCGCGGTGGCGGCAGTGCCTGGATATTTCAAGCGCGTGCGAGAAATTTGCGACAAATACGATGTCTTGCTGATTTTGGATGAGGTCATGTGTGGCATGGGGCGCACCGGTAGCCTCTATGCATGCGAGCAAGAAGATATAGCTCCGGATTTATTGACCTGCGCTAAAGGACTAGGGGCCGGATATCAACCGATCGGCGCCACACTATTGTCGGAGAAAATTTTTGACGCCATTCGCGACGGCACCGGTTTCTTCCAGCATGGGCATACCTATATGGGGCATCCGGTAGCCTGCGCTGCGGCGCTCGCGGTGCAAGACGCCATTCAGGAAGAGGAGTTGTTGCCCCGCGTACGCGACATGGGTGTGCGGCTGAATGAGGCCTTGGTCGCGCGCTTCGGTAATCATCACAATATCGGTGATATTCGCGGTCGTGGATTGTTCCAAGCCATGGAGTTCGTCGTGGACCGGACGACCAAGGAACCGTTTGATCCAGCGCTGAAATTGAACGCGAAGATCAAGCAGGAAGCGATGAAACGGGGGCTTATCTGTTATCCGATGGGCGGCACGATTGATGGTGTCCGAGGGGATCACGTGCTGTTGGCGCCACCATTTATTATCGAGGGCGCTCATATCGAAGAGTTGGTCGAGAAACTTGGCGATTCGGTTGATGCGGCCATAAGCACTGCTCAGATTTCATGATTTCCGTTATCAGACTGATATTACTATCGGTCGTCTTACTGTTTGGATTATACTTGCCGTCCACGGCTGCGGAGCCGAACGGTCGACCGATCGTCATCGCGGGCGGAACGCCGTTCGGATATTATTTCGGCCTGGCTGGCGCGATCTGCCAAGCCGTTAATGCGGGGTCACCGAATGCGGTACGGTGTGTCAATGTTGCCGGGGGCAGTTCGGCCCTGAATTTGGAAAAAATTAACGACGGTAGCTTTGACTTTGCGGTTGTTCAATCTGATTGGTTGCACCATGCGGTCCAAGGTTCGAGCCGTTATCGTTCGGCCGGTCCGAATGAAGAATTGCGGTCCATCGTTTCCGTGCCGGCCGAGGCACTGACGATTCTTGCCCGCCGGGACATTGGCGCCAAAGTGTTAACGCATTTGGCGGGACGGCGGGTCGGTTATGACGGGTCCAATCGCTATGCCTATCTATTGATGCAAATCGCCATTGGCGCCGCTCGGATCGATATTGCGTCGAGACCGGCAAGTGAGGGGCAAGAGAAGGCCGCCGAAGCACAGATTTGCGCGGGTGAAATTGATGTGCTGGTTACCGTCGAGAGGCATCCCAGCGGACACGTCGAGAGCTTGATGGGTCGTTGCGATTTGAACCTTGTCTCCATCGCCCCCGCGACAATCAAAAAGGCGATCGAGAAGCGACCGGAATTGGTCGCGCATCAGTTGTCGCTAACTTCGCCACAGAACAATAATCCCGCAATCACAACATTCGGATTATCGGCCACTATCGTCACGCAAAGCAGTACATCGGATGACCATGTCGCCATGCTGTTGGAAGCGATCCTGGGGGGTGATCTAAAGAAGTGGCGTCACATTGCGGTGACGGCGTTACCTGTGCGCAATCAGATCTCGGTGGCCGTCGGGTTGGCGCCTTTGCACCGACGCGCGAAAGCGCATTTCGGGGCAAAGGGATGGTTGCCCTGACTATCTAAAATATCCCGAAATTTCTTGCCTTTGAATAGGCAATTCCGGGTCCTGGAGATCGCCCGCAGTCCCTTGATTTGGTAACTGAGTTGAGATGGGGCGAGCAGATGCGGTCCGCGATTTAGGATTGCGGGTGGATTGACCTTTATTCGCGAGGGCAGTTCCGCGTGAGCGCGTCGGTTTGGAAGAGGTCGCCGACGGCAATGGCTGCGCCGTAATGGGTACATCGGGATTGAGCAATGATCCACTACCACCACTTAAATTCGGTTTAGAAGGTCGAGCGGGAGCCGCGGGTTGCGGTTGCGCGGAGATCGGAGCATCGGGATTGAGCAATGATGCTCCGCCCGCGCGTAAATTCGTCTGTGGCGTTGGAGTAGAGGTGGATGGTTGCGGTTGCGCGGAGATTGGAGCATCGGGATTGAGCAACGATCCTCCGCCCGTGCCTATATTCGTCTGTGCCGATGGAGTAGGGGTGGTTGGCTGTGGTTGCGCTGTGATCGGGGCATCCGGATTCGAAAGCCCTCCACCGCTGGCGTTTTGGAACGGTTGTGGCGTAATCCCTGACTCCGTTACCGCACTTTGTTCGGTTATGGGCTCCTCTGATTCTCCTTTGGCGGACTCCAGCACGGGGTTCGGGCCGGCTTGTTCCGCGGGCCGGCTCGGATCGGGCAAGGGCACGTTCGGATCCAGAACTGGCTGGGTTGGATCCGGCGGCGCGAGGAGGTTCGTGGTCGGCGCTAATATTGGCCCCGGGGTCAATGTGGGAGCGGGTGACGATATGACCGGAGGCAGGGCGATGGGTGCCGACGGGTCAAGTGGCGGTGCGGCACCGATCGGTTGCGCATTGGGGTCGAGGATGGGTTTTGTCGGGTCGAGGACCGTTGCTGATGGGTCGAGCACAGCACTTGCTTGACCTGGTGATGGCTTCGTTGGATCGAGGATCGGTAATGTCGGATCTAACGCGGGGCCCGGTGCCCCACCGATAGGCGGTGAGATCGGAGCCGAAGGATCGAGTGTCGGAGCGTTCGGGTCCAGAACTCCGGGAAATGAGGGTTGACCTTCGGTACCTGGGACGACGATGGGGCCGCCCACAGAGCCGACGGGCGCCGAACTTGGGAGTGGCGGAGCACTTCCCAATACCGGAGGGGGTAGACTGGGTAACGCCCCTCCAGCGGATCCCAATGGGGCGTTGGGGTCTAGAATTGGGGCGCTCGGGTCGATTCCTTCCTTGCTAGGATCGAAACTCTTTTGCTCACCCCGTTTGACGATTTCACCCGGTGCTTGGCCGCGCAAAAGTGCCAGATAAATCGCGTCTGCGGATCTGCGGTCGCAATCCCGGCAGAAGTCGACCTCTTCGTTATGTTGCCCCTTGGTAACGCCGATAATATCGCCTTCCGGACCGATGATGGTGTAGCGCCAGTTGCCGGCCTTTGTGTTGAACCCTTTCGGCATTTTTTCTAAGAGGAAAAGCGGTCCGGGCTCTAGCGTGCCGTCTTCGCTCAAGCTGAATGTCGGCGTCGCCATCGCTACGCCGCTGATGATCGGTGCGTCAGGCGCCGCGGACGAAGTCGTCAGCGCGCGATCGTTGGCAAAGACCGCGACATATCGATTTCCATGTAACTTCGAGAGAAAGGGCCCGCTGTCGAGCCGTGACCAGCTTACATAAGTTTCCGCCAATCGGTGGCCGGATTTCTCGTACTGCATTTTTGGGAGCAAACACTCGTATGCATTGCCGGCTACCGTTATCGGGAGGACTCGGCCATCTCGAATCTTGCACACAGTTTCGGTGTATAAGCTGGGTTCGGGCGCTGGGACACTTTTGGCGGGAGCTTCGGCTTTCGATCGAGGTTCTGCCGACTCGAGTTTAGAAGCGCCAGCTGATACTTGCGGTGCTGCGGGCGCGTCAATGTCGTCAGCGCAACCTGACAGCATAAAACCGATACAGATCAAAAGAGTCGCGGGGATGCTCATTCGTCCCGCCTGGGACCGGTTCTTCATACGGGTCGTTCACCCCCTGTTCCCGCTAGATGCCTATTTCTACATCGAAAAACGCATCGAAACAATTTCGTTCACGTCTTTGAGAAACCCAACCCCGGTATCTGGCTCGAGCTCCACGGCAATGGCACATTAGGTATCGCTGAGTTAGTGCTGTGGAAATCAGTTTATGATGTGCCGCGTTTATTCTTGGATAATGGTCACCGCGGTGTTTTTCGCGTCCGGTTGCGTTGCGGCGGGTGGCAATATCTCGATACCTGAGACGGTCACAATCCCGGCGGGTGCGTTTATTGCGGGCTCGGATCGAAGGGAGCGAGAGTACGCCTATAAGCTGGACGAGGCTGCTTACGGACATTCCCGGACTAGGGAATGGAAATGGTATGAAAGTGAGTTCCCGCGCCAAAAGAAAAAGCTACCGGCGTTTCAGATCGCGCGGTCTTTAATCACAAACCGTCACTATGCCGCTTTCGTGCGGGCGACCGGCCACCGGCACCCAGAGGTCGACCGTAAGACATGGAAAAGCTATGGATTAATTCATCCTTATCCACGCACACGACGTCACGCCTGGAAGGATGGCTCGCCGCCGCCAAGCCGCGAAAATCACCCCGTAGTCCTCGTCAGTCACGGAGATGCGCGGGCCTACGCGCGATGGATTTCCGCCGAGACCGGGGCGCATTACCGATTGCCGACCGAGTGGGAATTGGAAAAAGCCATGCGGGGGACGGACGGTCGCCGCTTTCCATGGGGTGACGAATTCGATGCGACATTATTGAACAGCCATGACGCTGGTTCATTCGATACAATACCGGTAGGTCGGTTTCCGAAAGGCAACAGTCCATTTGGGCTGACGGATGCCGCCGAACAGGTATTTGAATGGACCGCGACAGAGGGAAACAAGAACCGTTATATCGTAAAGGGGGGATCGTGGGACGACAGCGGGTGCGGTATATGCCGTCCTGCCGCACGTCACTCGAGGCCGGCCGAACTCAAGCATATATTGATTGGGTTTCGTCTGGTTCGTGAGGAATAACATTTAACGCGCGGACACAAATCCGCGGAAAGCCGAAGAAATCATGACTGTTGAAATCGATTTTCCATCACTATCGAAAACCGAATTGATGGAAATGCAGGAGGCGGGTCGGATTGTCGTCAATTGCCACCGAATTCTTGCGAAAACGAGTGACAATATCGTCGGAGAATTGCTCAGGGATTATGACGATTTCTTCGAATGGGATCATTATCCCGAGGGCGATGTCTATGATTTCGAGACCCATGGTCAGTATTACTATCACGCGCACCCCAAGGAAGAGCGTCCGGGAGAGCACGGACATTTTCATACCTTCCTGCGGCCCGACGGAATGCCGCCAGGAATTCGCCCGGCACCGGTTGAGGGTTTCACGATGCCGGAAAACCCGGACGATGCGCTCAGCCATCTTGGTGCGATTGCAATGAATCCAAAAGGGTTTCCGGTCAAATTGTTTACTACCAATCGTTGGGTGACGGGAGAGATCTGGTATGAGGCGCGGGATGTTTGCCGGTTCCTGCATCGCTTCGAAATCGATATGCCCCACCCGTCAT
>JABJCS010000341.1 GCA_018665505.1 Alphaproteobacteria bacterium | reverse complement strand
TTATGAACCTTGTCCGGATGGGCATAGATATTGTTTACCTTGTCGACGACGATGGCGTCGTCTTCCCAACTGTCCCAATGGCCGAGCACAATTTCCATGAACTCATCCGCTTCGTCGTAGCGCAGATCGTGGGCGGTATGGATTTCCCGGCCCATGTTCTTGGCTTCGTTGTCGTTGACCGAGGTCACGACATTCCAGGCGGCGCGGCCTTTGGTCATCAGATCGAGGGTCTGAAATAGGCGCGCGACATGGAAGGGCTCGTAATAGGTTGTCGAGTATGTGGCACCGAGCCCGAGATGTTTCGTCACCGCTGCCATACTCATCAGGCACGTTACCGCGTCCAACTTCACGCAACGGATGCCGTTCTTCACCGTCTCCCCGTGGTCGCCGCCATACATATCCGGCATGGCCAGGCGGTCATCGAAGAAGCCGACGTCGAACTTTCCTTCCTCAAGCACCCGCGCGATATGTTGGTAGTATTCCGGCGAATAGGTGTCCGTCCGTGCATCCGGATGCCGCCAGGAAGCGGGTAGGGTGGTGCAGTTCTGGGCTTGCAGGAAGGCGACGAAGTGAATTTGGCGCATCGGAGAATCCTTGTGGCCGTGCTGACGATATCAAGTGCGGCAAATGGGGCAAAAGCTATAAGACTGATATTGTCCGCAAATTCATCCGGACAAATGCCCAGGGAAATGAATTTTCGGGAAATACTAATACGGCCGTTCACCCATGATTGTGATCCGGTGCATGAAGCGGGCGACCTCCCCATAATCGTGGACGGCATAATGCATGGCGCATCTGTTATCCCACAGGACCACGTCGCCCGGTTTCCAACTGTGTCTGTAGGTTCGATCCGGATTTGGGCTTTGCCGGTACAAATAATCGAGAAGGGGGTGGCTTTCTTCCTCAGTCATATCCTCGAAACACGGCGTGAGTTCGGCGTTGCCGATGAAGAGCGCTTTTCGACCGGTCTCTGGGTGTGTGCGGACTGCCGGATGAAAGGTGGATGGGATATCTCCTTGATGTCCCGTACGCTTTGCCATTTTAGCACCGCTGTATTTTACGTGTCGCCCATCAAGCAGCGCCTTCATGCCGTCGGAAAGGGTCTCGTAAGCCAGATACTGATTACACCACATGGTGTCACCACCGCTGGCCGGTAGTTCGCGTGCCGCCAAGATTGAGATCGCAGGCGGGTGTTCCAGATATGGGGAATCCGAGTGCCAATACTCGGTCGGCGTCCCTGACTTACCACGATTGCGAACCCGCAAGATTCCGGGATATCCCTCCAGATAGGTAAGCATTGGCGTCATCATGATGTCGCCCCAGCGCTCTGCAAAAGAGAGCAGCGCCGCGTCGTCATCTTGCTGACCCGGAATGACCAGCATGCAGCGCTCGAACAGAGCGCCTCGAATTTCCACGAATGTATCGTCGTCCAGTTTTGAGAGGTCGACGCCGCGAACGGTTGAGCCGATTGCCGGCGTGAGAGGTTTTATGGAAATGGTCTTATTCGTCATGGGTCACTTAACCTTCACATCGCGTGAGAGGCCCTGTCGATGCGGCATAATTCCTGATCGCCGATATGAGGTGGCATGTTCTCCACCTCATGGGTGGCGGCAGGCATAAACGGTATCATAGGCAATCCTTATTCCGATGACCGTAGATGTTTTTCTAAGGTTCGACGCACGTCGTCCGGCACCGGTTTGGCCTCCTGCGCATCATAGTCGAAATAGACGTATGTCGCGGTCCCTTTAGCGCATAGACGATCACTCTGCCACAGCTCCTCATCGAGTGTGAAACTCTTGGTGCCAATTTTATCGACCCAAGTTCGGACGAGGGCTTCTTCCTGGAAATAGGTTTGCGCCAAATAGTCGACATTCATGTTCACGAGGGCGACGCGCCAATTGCGAAACTGCAGGTCCGGCGTCAGCAGGCGAAAGATTTCCGTGCGGCCACCCTCGAACCAGATTGGAATCACGGTATTATTGATATGTCCCGCACCGTCGGTCTCGGAGACGCGTGGAATGACCGGAGTTTCAATCATTGGGTTATAATCCTTGGCGGGTTGTTTGCGGTTCAATCTTTAATGGACGCTTCCCGGATTGCAAATTCCGGTAGAAGGATCACTGTGGCCGAGGCATTACTTTAGTACTATGGTCAAGGTATACAGAACCATTGGTTCGAAAGTGTGCCCTCCCATTTCTTTCACGGAGATCAGATAGCGTTGGAGCAATCGCAGGACGGATATGTTTTGCTTCCGACGGCGCAGAAACGCCCCGACGGAACGCCACGGTTCACGCTGTCCTTGCCAGGGTCCTATGCCTCCGATCCGGGATTAGCGTTATTGGTCAAACTTGAATCCCATCATGCGGGTTTCGAGTTCGCGACCCGCGCTTTCTTTGACCGGCATCTGGCGCCGGGCGACATATTCCTCGATGTGGGCGCGCATTTCGGCCTTTACGCTATGAGCGCGGCGACTCTGTTGCCCGGCAGCGTCAAGGTTTTTGCGTTTGAGCCACATCCACTGAATGCGCTTTCCGCACTACGGCAGTTCGGGCAGAACGGACTGCAGAACGAGATAGAGCTGATTTGCTCGGCGGTTGGCCGCGAACCCAGTTTTGGAAAGCTCTGGCCATTCTCGACGATGGGTAATTTCATTTCAGCGGAACGGCCAGAGGCCGCTTGGGCGGACAATCCGCCGCTGACGGTACCTATTCTCTCGCTCGATATGTTTATCGAACAGCGTCCCGATTTGTCGTCCGGAAGAATTATGATGAAGGTCGATGTCGAAGGATATGAACCGGAAGTCATGGCGGGTGCGGATGGGTTACTGTCGTCCGGCCGTGTCGGCGCCATCGTATTCGAGAAAAGCGATGCTTATGTCGAACCTGTGCGACGTCAGGCCCTCAATCAGATGATCGAACGGCTGCGAGTGCACGGATACCGGATACGGTGGTTCCCGCATTTACACATGCCATGTGCCCTCGTTCCGTGGGTAGAAGGGAACGAGACCGGTAATTTGGTGGCCATAGCTCCGGAGTTAGAAGTCGACGCGGTTTATGATGGGCCGCATGTCGATTATGCGAGCCTACCGCCGCCGATGAAGGTCGAGTTTTTGCGTGAGGATCAACGAGTGCTGACGGAACGGCTGATCGAGACCGGAGCGAGCGATGGTTGGCGATGGGCCAATCCGAAGAATACGGAGGATGGCGCGGAAGAAAGGGCGGCTATCGCCGCGCAATATATTGATCCGACCGATCGTATTCTCGACCTTGGCGCGGGATTGCTGAAGGCTTCATTGCAATTGAAGTCACGGAATAATTATACACCGGTTAATCTTGTGCGGTTTTCGGAATTTACCGTTTTGGCCGATTTAAACGATGGCGGCTTCCCGGAAGGTGAATGGGACTGCGCTTTGGCATTAGAACTGTTCGAGCATATCCACGATGTTCCGGAGCTGCTGGCTAAAATTCGATCGGTAGCGGGTCGCTTGGTCTGCATCTATTGCTGTCTGGAAAATGTAGCTGATCTGACCGAACGACGCGAACGCGGCTATTTTAATGATTTTGGCCACGCCGATCTGCAAGAAGCTTTCATCGCCGCAGGATGGGAAGTGAAAGTTGCCGAAGCCGATGACAAACAATGTTTATTTATCTGTGAGTGATCGGGTGGTATTGCGCGCACGATTTCGATCATCTCAGCATTGCATCAACTCGATACTCACGCCGTCGGGTGCGGAGATATAGCAGAGCAGGCTGCCGTTCATACCTTCCTTCAGCTCGACCGGAAAACCGACGCCCTTGGCGCGCAATGTGTCGCAAAAGGCCCGCAGGTCACCGTTATACAAAAATCCGAAATGATCGGTGCCCCATTCGTTGTGGCTGGAGTAGTCGTCGTATTGCTGTACCGGTTTGGCCGGGGTTGGGTCTTCACCGGGACGGCG
Source organism: Alphaproteobacteria bacterium (assembly GCA_018665505.1). Next base: position 506 of record JABJCS010000341.1, on the reverse strand, counting down.
ACCGCGAATGATGATGATCTTGCCACCGACTTCCATGAAGATCTGCGCTGCCCCTCGTGCAACCGTATCGGCGGTGATGTCAGCGCCCAACATCTCCACATACCATTCCGCGGTGGCTTTCGGGTCTTGGGCGATGATATGGACGTGATCGAATTCCAGGTTGGGATTACTCATCTGATTTCCTTACATGACATGGCAAAGTCGCAGCGCATCGTAGACAGCGGCGGCGATATTGCGGCTGGCGACCGCGTCGCCGATCCGGTGCAATTCAAAACCGGCACCCTTCGGCTGCCGGGCGTCGGACAGTAACGTATCGAGGTCGGTCACACCGTTATTGCCGGAATGTCCGCGCAGTGAATGATAGAGATCGTCCGCCGGAATGGTGCCGTGCTCGACGACGACTTGGTCCACCGTCCGCTCGACGACCTGCCCCGTTGCTTCATTGGTGAAGGTCGCGGTCAATCGGTTGCCATCCTTCACAATACGGGTCAGGCGGTGATCGAAAG
>JABJCS010000340.1 GCA_018665505.1 Alphaproteobacteria bacterium | reverse complement strand
GACGGTGGTTCTTCCTTGCCGTCACCGAGGAATTCGCCCGCCTTGATCTTCTCCGCCCATTCTGCCGCGCGCTCTTGCGAAGCCAGCATATCGACGGGCACGTCGGCGAAGTCGGGATCGGCGAGGTATTCGTTGCGATCCGTATGTGCCGCCGCCATGGCGCGGGCGACCAGATCTATATGGCCTGCCGAGCCGTGGCCTTCCGCCGCCAAATCAAAGTGTTCGAGAATTTGCAGCATCTGGATCAAAGTGACCCCACTGCCCGGTGGTGGGTTCGAGGAAACGTCATAGCCCCGGTAGCGGCCTTTCACCGGGTCGCCCGTCCGGGTCTTGAACTGGGCTAAATCATCCGCCGTCACGAACGAGCCGTTCGCGGATAGGTCGGCGGCGATATCGGCAGCCAATTGGCCGCGATAGAAACCGCCCGGTCCCTCGGCGGCAATCCGTTCGAAGGTGCGTGCCATATCCGGATTTCGGTGAACATCGCCGACGGGGAAGAGAGCGCCGTCCGCTTTTAGGTGGATACGTTTGCATTCTTGTGTGGCCGAGACCCGCTGCACCCCGCCCGGTACCCCCGCCATCATGGGACGTGAGAGGAAGTCGTTGGCGAAACATCCGACCGCTGTGCCGTCGCGAGCGAGCCGCGCAGCTGGTGCCACGAGTTCGTCCAGCGGCTTGGTGCAGAAACGCTCGTGGACTTCGCCGAAACCGGCGACCGTTCCTGGCGTCAGGATCGAGGTATATCCGAGCTCGCTGCGGAAATCGTCAAAGATCGTATAGCCCGATATCTCTGTCCGGCCGCGTACGTCGTGCATCCACATCTCAGGCGTCACCAGGGACCCGGCGCGCGCGTGGAAATCGATCATGCCGTTCTCGCCGCTCTCCGCATCGAAGAATTGAAAGCTGCCCATGCCGCCGAGGCCACACATGAAAGGATCGACAACCATCTGCGCGAAAGCGGTTGCGACCGCCGCGTCGAAGGCATTGCCGCCCGCGGTTAAGATTTCCGCGCCGACATCCGCCGCGCGCGGTTGTGGGCAAACGACAATTCCTTTCATGTCGAGTCTCCTATGTTCTGAGGGTCAATCCGCCATCGACCGTGAGGCCGTGGCCGGAGACGAAGCCGGCATCGTCTGACGCCAGGAACAGCGCTGCTCGGGCGATGTCGATGGGCTCACCCAGGCGACGGAGCGCCGCTTTCTTGGCCCAGACCGCCGCGATGTCATCGTCCTGGAATGCAGCCTGGGTCATGCCGGTTTGAATGGCCCCGGGTTCGATATAATTCGCGGTGATACCGAACTTCCCGAGGTCGAGCGCCAAGGCGCGGGTCATCCCGGCGACACCAGCCTTCGATGCACTATAGGCGGCGAGACCGTAATCGGTCATACGCGCCATGACAGAGGCCGTGTTGACGATCCGTCCGGCGGGCGATTCCTTCAAATGGGGGACCGCCGCCGTCGCGAGGCGAAATTGCGCGGTCAGATTGACCGACAGTGTCAGGTTCCAATCTTCTTCCGTTTGCTCACCGACAATTGCGCGGCGCGAGATGCCGGCGTTGTTGAACAGAATATCGAGGCGCCCGTATCGCTCAATCGCCGTGTCGACGATAATGCCGGGTGCGTCATCATCTGTGACGTCCTGCTCCAAAATGGAGATACGGGAATGTTCCGCATGTACTTCCGAGAGCGGCGTCCCCGGGCGGTCGACCGCTAACACATTTGCGCCTTCCGAAGCGAAGAGCTGCGCTGACGCTTTGCCGATCCCCGACGCGGCCCCGGTGACGATAGCCGCGCGGCCGTCGATCCGCATCAAACCGCATCCAAGGGCGCGTTCAAGACTTGGCCCGGTTTGCGAATGCCGCCTCGGCCTGGGTCGCCCGGCGTGATCGAACTGTAGCGCGGGATGAAGTGCTCCGGAAGCGGACGGGCACCTTTGGGGCTCAGCCAAAGTCGCAACAAGTGGCGTTTGCGTTCCGGCTCCGCCCAATCCTCGTAGGCGGTGCGGTCGTGCAGGCTTTGATGGTTGTGCAATACCTGAATATCGCCGGGTTTGAACTCCATGTCGAGGCGCAATGCCGGATCATTCGCCAGCTCGTCGAACAAGTCGAGCGCTTCCAGTGTCTCCTCTGACAGGTTCGGGACATCGTCGAAGCGTTCCGCTGACTGGATGTAGCGGCGCACGTAATAGGTCGAAAGCTTGCCCGCGAACCAATTGAATGGCGGCATGTCGAAATAGCCCTTATAGCCTTCCGGCACTTCGCCTCGGCGATCTACGGCGAGAGGGCGGAACAACACTGCCGCCAGATCCGGGCGCCGTTTGTACATTTCGTTAAACATCGTCACGGAGGAGACAATGCTGGACAGCCCACCGCATTTCGCCGGCTTCAAACACAACAGTGATACGAAATCGCAACCATCCGTATGGAAAGTTTGCCGCACCGCAGTCTGATAGATGCGCACATTGGTGTCTTCGTGGTCGTAGCCGAGGTCTTTTACATGCCCAAGCACGTGGCCTTTACCGTTCTGTGGCACGCCATAGCCCAGATGCGCGCCGATCCCGTAATAGATCATCGCCGATTCTTCGATGGAATAGCGCTCGACAGGAATACCGCGCAGCAAAACGAAGCCGCGTCCTTCGAGCAATTCTTCGCGGGTAACATTCAAGACCGGGCCCAGTGTCGGCAAATTGAAATTGCCCCGCGTGATATCGATCACACCGTCGCCGCGCGCCTTGGCAGCCCGCATGGCGTCATCAAGTTCCGCGAGTTCGGTGTCGGAAAACGGGCGCAGCCACTCGGTATTGGCGTCCATGTCAGGTCCGTACCAGGCGGATGGCCCTTCGATGGTGCTGTCCGGCATCGAAATATCGTCGAGCTTTGGTAACGCTGACATGACTTCACTCCTTTAGATGCTAACCCGAAGCCATTCCCAAGCTGACGGAAATGGCGATGGATTATACTCTTCTAGGGAAGAGTATAGAGCGATTCGGATCCATCGAAACCATAACCGTGTCCAGGGGTCGCATTGTCTTGGCGTCCTTGTTGGGTTAAGTCACCCGACGCAACGGAAATCCGGAGGCTAGGGTTCGGTGCCGCAAAAATACTTGAACAAAATTCTTAACGCGCCCGTCTATGACGTTGCGATCGAATCACCACTCGATGCGGCGCCCGGTTTGTCCGTGCGCATTGGCAACCGTGTGCTCATCAAGCGCGAGGATTTGCAGCCGGTTTTCTCCTTCAAGCTTCGCGGCGCCTACAACAAACTGGTGAACCTGCCGGAAGCCGCCCGCAAGAAAGGCGTGATCGCGGCATCGGCCGGCAACCACGCGCAAGGGGTGGCGCTGGCTGCGGCGCGCATGAAGGTCTCGGCGACCATTGTCATGCCGCAGACCACACCTGAGATTAAGGTCAGCGCGGTCCGGAAATGGGGTGCGAAGGTAATTTTGCACGGTGACGATTTCGCCTCTGCATACGCCCGAGTGTTGGAGATCATCGAGAAGAAGGGCCTGACCTTGATGCATCCCTTCGACGATCCGGATGTGATCGCGGGGCAGGGCACGGTCGGGATGGAAATCTTGCGCCAGCACATGGGCGATATCCACGCGATCTTCCTGCCCATCGGTGGCGGCGGGTTGGCGGCGGGGGTGGCGGCCTATGTTAAAACCATCCGGCCCGAGATCAAAATCATCGGCGTCGAGGCGGTCGATTCCGCTTCCATGTACCATTCGCTAAAGAAGGGACGGCGGGTCGTCCTCGACCAGGTTGGTATTTTCGCCGATGGCGTAGCAGTGGCGCAGGTCGGCAAGGAGACGTTCCGATTGGCGCGCAAACTCATCGATGAGGTAGTGCTCGTCGACGTCGATCAGATGTGCGCGGCGGTGAAGGATCTGTTTGATGACACGCGGGCTATCGCGGAGCCGTCGGGCGCGCTCGCCGTTGCTGGTATGAAGATCTATGCCGCGCGGAAGAAGCTGGCGGACAAGACATTGATTGCGGTCAACAGCGGCGCCAATGTGAATTTCGACCGTTTGCGGCATATCTCCGAACGCGCGGAGATCGGCGAGTCGCGGGAAGCGCTGTTTGCGGTTACGATTCCGGAAGTGAAGGGTAGTTTCCGAAAGTTTTGCCAAATTCTCGGGAAACGCAGCGTGACCGAGTTTAATTACCGGTATTCGGATCAGGCGGAGGCTCAGATATTCGTCGGTGTCGGATTGTCGGAGGGTGATTCGGAACGCGCGCTCATCCTGAAGACGCTGCGTAAGAACGGTTATACGGTCCGCGACCTCACCGAGAACGACATGGCGAAGTTGCATATCCGCCACATGGTCGGCGGGCAACCGGGCAATAACGGCGACGAACAGGTCTACCGGTTCGAGTTTCCGGAACGACCGGGCGCCTTAATGAATTTCCTCACCCATATGGGCGAACGTTGGAACATCAGCCTGTTCCACTACCGTAATCACGGCTCTGCTTTTGGCCGTGTGCTCTGCGGCGTGCAGGTACCGGAGTCGGACGAGAGCGAATTCCAGTCTTTTCTCGAGACCTTGGGCTATCCGAGCTTCCGTGAGACGGAAAATCCGGCCTACCGGACGTTCCTGAACTAGCATCGGGCTGGATTCCCACCCTCGCGGGAATCACAATGGGGTTTGAGGTTTTCAAAGACGAGGTTCCCGATGTCCGCCCTGCCGATCAAGAACGCCGCCGAGCATATCGCGAGCCTGAAGGACAATCGCACCGTCTATATCGAAGGAGAATTGGTCGGCGACGCGACGGAACATCCAGCCTTTCGCAATTCCATTCAGACCGCCGCCGGTCTTTACGATTATCAGGCTGATCCCGCGAACGCAGAAGCGATGACCTTCGAATCGCCGACCAATGGGCGGCGCGTGAACCGGGCCTGGCAGATGCCCGAATCCTATGAGGACTTGGTGCAACGCCGCGAAGCATTGGTGTTGTGGGCGGAACAGCATGGCGGTTTTATGGGCCGTTCGCCGGATCATCTGGCATCCGCCGTCACAGGCCAGCTGATGGGGCGCGACCTGTTCGAGGCCTATGACAGCGATCGCGCCAAGGCCTATTGGGACTATTATGTTCACGCCCGCGACAATGATTTGTTCCTCACGTACGTCATCATCAATCCGCAGGTCGATCGCTCCAAATCCGCGAGCGAGCTCGGCAATAACGATCCAATGTTGAAGGTCGTTGATGAGGATAGCGAAGGGATCACCGTGCGGGGTGCGAAGATGCTTGGCACCAGCTCGATCATGGCGAACGAAGTGTTCGTGGCGCATCTGCAACCGCTGCGCCCGGACGAGGTCGACTACGCCAGCTGTTTTGCTATTCCCATGGCAACCAAGGGATTGAAGGTGCTGTCGCGGAAATCCTATGAACAGCATGCGGGCGCTTATTACGATAACCCGCTGTCATCGCGCTACGACGAGAATGACGCGTTGATGTATTTCGACGACGTGAAAGTGCCGTGGGAGCGAGTCTTCGTGCACCGTGACCCGGAGATGTGTCGCCGCCAGTTCCATGACACGCCGGGCCATATCTATCAGAACTATCAGGCGCAAATAAGGCTGACCGTGAAGCTGAAATTCCTCGCGGGTTTGGCCCGCGCAGTGTGCGAAACCATCGGCACGGTCAAGCTGCCGGCAGTCGCGGAATCACTCGGCAAGATGGCAGCGCAAGCGGCCGCGGTCGAAAATATGATGTGGGGTATGGAGGCCAAAGGCAGCCAATGGGGAAAATACTTCGTCCCTGACCGGCATGCCGTCTACGCGGCGCAGACCCTCACTCAGGAATACTACCCTCTGATGATCAACACGCTGCGGGAGCTTTCCGGCGGCGCGCTGATCATGTTGCCCTCTTCGATCGAGGATATGCGGAACCCCGAACTGGCGGCGATTGCCGAAAGCGTCCAAGTCTCGGCGGATGGTCGCTCGGCGGAAGATCGGATCAAGCTGATGAAATTGGTGTGGGACGCCGTCGGTTCAGAATTTGCGGGACGCCATACGCAATATGAAATG